>DYIV01000101.1 GCA_020723435.1 Slackia heliotrinireducens
GTGCTGCCGGTCCTGTCTGTAGTGACGATACCGCTCGCCACTCCGCTCGACGGCGCATTGACCGCCAGGTTGGCGCCCGGTTCCGAGTAGTATGATTGCACGCCGTCGTCATCCGAGGCGCCTACCGCAATCGTGAAGCGGGAGTTGGAGTAGCCGTCGAAGTTCGAGTTGTCTCCGACTTCGTTGCCGTTGCCGCCGGCCCAGACGTAGACGAGCCCCTTGCCCCCGCGCCCGGTGGTGGCGCCGGTGTAGATCGCGTCCTCAGCCAGCGGTCCCGGGCCCATCAGCTCGCGACTGTCTTCCGGTCCCCAGCTGCTGCTCTCTATGTCGACCACGTTGCTGTTGCGCGTCAAAGCTTCAGCCTCGTCGGCATCGGTCGTTGTCGGGGAGAGGAGACGGTAGCCGACCAGCCGCGCTTCAGGCGCCGAGCCCGCCACGCCGAGGCTGTTGAATCCTCGTGCCGCCGCCAGCCCACCGCACGCCGTGCCGTGCCATTCGTCAACGGCCGGGGTTGGGTTCGAATCGTTTCCGATCCAGTCCCAGTGCCCGCCCAGGGCAGTGTTGGCGGTCAGATCTTCGTGCGCGATCTCGAGGCCGTCGTCAACGAGCGCGATGACCTCATTCGTTGTGCCTTTGTATGTGTCCCATACGGACTCGACGTTGATGTCCTCGCCCGCCGTGCCCCCGCTCTGTCCCGTGTTGTTCAAGTGCCACTGGCTGGAATAGAGGGTGTCGTTGGGAACCGCGCGCTTGACGCGGGTGTTGAGCCAATTCGGCGCGGCATAGGCGACGCCGGCGGAGCCTTTGAGTCTGTTTGCCGCCTCCAGACTCCCCAGGGCGGATCGCGCCTGGAGCAGGTAGGCTCGACGACTGAATGCGAAGCGCTTGGCCCGCGTGAGCCCCCTCGCCGCAGCAAGGGCGTCGACCTCCCGGTTCGCCCGCGAGCCGGTGAAAGCGATGATGATCTGTCCGGTGAGCGCCGATTTCTGCGTGAAGTCGCGAGGGTCGGCCGAGAAGACCGGACTCAGAGCGATCACGTCATCCGACCGCTTCAGCACGGGCTCCAGGCGCCGCGCCGTCGCCAGGGCGTCGGTGGCGACCCGAACGAACATGGCTGTGGGACCGGAGTTGGCGACGACCTTCGCGCCTCGTCCGAGTGTCTTGAGTATCCCCGCTGTCTCCGCCGGCGTTACGTCCGCACCGCGACGGAAGACAACGGCAACCTCGTTGCCGGAGACGTACGCCGTCCTGCGCTGCGTCCCGACGTACCAGCTGTAGCGAGTCACATTCTTCGACGGCCGATCGGCCTTCCGCTTCGCGGTCGCCTTCTTCGAGGCGGCTCGTCCCTTCGCCTCAGAGATCTTCGTCTCGGACGCGGGGCCTGTTGCGGACCCGCCATCGCCGAGACTGACAACCAATGTCACCGCGAGCAGGAGAACCACTAGCACCGCAACGGCAACGGCAAGTGCGCGCTGGTAGCGTTTGCGTATTCTCACATCTGTCCTTTCTGCCGGGGACCGGCCGATCGGTCTGTCAATCCCCGGACACGATCTGCCCGGCTTCCCAGCCAAAGGCATGCCAAAAGAAGCCTTCTCTACTCTTTGGTTTCGACCATAGCATACTGAAGCTGAAGTCTCAGTGTGAGGAACCGGACCGGCACGACAGGCCCGATTCGTCCAGCTTCGCGACAGCCGCGTCTGTGGCGGAGCGCGGCCGCGCTACCGATACTCGTCGGAGCCCATGTCGTAGTAGGTCTCTTGAGGCCTGCTATCGCCATCGATGTCGTTGACGGGACCTGACGGGATATCGGTGCGGTTCCTGCACGGCGAGCCACTTTGGATGTGGTAGTCGCCGCTGGTCTTGGGATTGCTCGACGACGCCTGGTCGCCGGCCCCGAACGATACCCATACCGGATCCGTGTTGATGTTGCCGTTGCTCCCTGCGTATCCGCTCTGACCGATATCGGAATACGAAACCGAGGGCGACCCACTTATCTGCGGTCCCGTGCTGGCAGCCGTGTTTCCGTACACGATGCTGTTGACGATCGTGACGGTGCCCGCCTGGACCCTGATACCGCCGCCGTATCTGCGGGAATAGTTGCCGGCTATCGTGCAGTTGAGTATGTCCATCTTGGTGCCGGATGTGTATATCCCGCCGCCGTCTAGCGTCCCACTACAGTGCGTATTGCCCGTGATCGTGCAGTTGGTGAGCGTCGCGCCTGTCGCGGACGTGGACGAGTAGTAGACTCGTCCGCCGTAGCGGGCCTGGTTGCCTCGCACATTGACCCCGGTAAGGCTCAGGACGCACGTACTGTCGACGGCGATACCTCCGCCGTCGCTCGTGGTCGACGTATTGCTGTTGATGGAGCCGTCGGCGACCAGAGCCGTGGCGCCGCCGGTGAGGTAGACTCCTCCTCCGTAGCCCGTGGTCTGGTTGCCGTTGAAAGTCGTGCCAGTGGCCACCAAGGTCTTGGCGACGTTCATGTACAGTCCGCCGCCCCTCTGGCCACCGCCCGTCACGGTATTCGAATCCACGTGGCTACCGTCCATCTCCAGCGGCGCACTCGTGTTGAAGATACCGCCTCCGCCGCTCGGCGCCGTGTTCAAGCTGATCGTCGAGTTGGATATTGTCACCGTATTTGTGACACTTGCCAGGTGTATTCCGCCACCTTGATTGCCCGATACGTTCGAGTTGACCGCAGTGCCGTTGATAGACAGGGGCCTGGTGGCCGTGGAGCCGGTCACGTATATGCCCCCGCCATGCCTGCCCTGGTTACTGTTGACAGTGCCGCCGGTAATCGTCGCGCACGCCGAGGCACCGTTCAGGAGGATTCCGCCGCCGTTGTAGCTGCCGATGCTGCTTGTTTGGTTGTTGTTGACGCTGCAGTTGGTCAGTGAGACTGCGCAGCCATCGCTGAAGATGCCCGCTCCGTTGTTGCCGGAAGTGTTGTATGTGACCCCACCGCCGGTCATCTCGAGCGTGGCCACTGACGTGACGTACACTCCTGCGCCATACCTGGCCGAGTTCGGGTAGGCCGACGTGCCGATGGTGGTGTCCTCGGTGACTGGAGCACCGCCGGTCACGTACAGACCGCCCCCATCGGCGTTGATGATGCTGTTGCCGTCAATCACACAGTTCTTGATCGAGGGAGAGGAGTTCGAGACGTACACACCTCTGCTCTTGGCGCCGTTGGCGTACTGGTTTCTGATCGTGAAGCCGTCCAGAACCGAGTTCGTCGACTCTCCGCTGACAAACGAGACGACCGGCGTATCGACGGTGCTCGTGCCGACGATACTGGTCAGACCCGCCCCGTCCTCTGACTCCACGGTAATGGACTTGCCCTTGAACGTGATGTACTCGGGATAGCTACCGCTGTCGACCACCACATGGTCGCCCGGATCGGCCGCGTCGATGGCCGCTTGGATGGTCAGGTACTCGCTCGGCACGTACTTGTTGTTCGTGGCGCCTACGGGAAGATTCTGATCGAGAGTGGGCGACCCAATGGCCTGGTTGCCGCCGTCGGAGGCCTCGAACTTGTATCCGAAGTTGCCGTCTCCGATGGTCGCAACCGTCAGCGTCGTTTGATAGGACTTGCCGTCGGCGTAGTCGAGATCGAGTGGGTCCAGCGCGCTCATCGTCGTATCTTCGCCGGGCACGAACGTGTCGTCGTTGTTCAGGTCGAACCACAGCTTCATGATCGTCGGCGGCTGGTTCTCCGCGTCTGTATACTTGACTCGAAAGACGAACGTCGTGCCACCCGGACCGTAGTCCGGATCGACCGCGTCGCTGACGTAGCCCGGGTCACCGGCCCATCCCAGGTACGGCGTGCCGGCCGGCACGACAAGCTCGTCGGCGCCCATTTCCACCCCGGCGCCCTGCGGACGCGTGGTGCTGTCGATGTCGTCGACAGCCGCCGCCGTGCTGGTGGCGGTATCCATGCACGGCGAGTACATCTGGATGTGGTAGTCGCCCGCGGTGGTCGGGACAAGCGACGGATCGACCGCGCTCAGGAACAGGGGATCGGTGTTGATGTTGCCGTTTGAGCCAGCATAGCCCGTCTCCCCGATGTCTGAGTAGAGAACCGTCCCTGGACCGCTCAAGTTGTTCTTGAAGACGGGATTCGTGTTATCGGTCTTGTTGCCCCAGACGATACTGTTCGTCACCGGACTTGCATTGGCGAACATGCCGCCGCCCTGAGCGGCGCAACGGTTCCCGGAAACCGTGCTGTTCACGAGATTGCAGTATCCGTAGACCCCGCCGCCGTCGTTCGCGGTGGCCCGATTGCCGCTGACAATGCAGTTGGTGATGGTGGCGGACACCGACGCGCTGACATACACGCCGCCGCCGTGAACGGCGGACATGTTGCCGCGCACGTAGCACTTGGACAAGTCGAGCGTCGACCCGCCGAAGTAGAGAGAGCCCCCGCTGCCGCCCGTGGCTTGGTTCAACTCCATGGACGTAACGGTCACGGCCAGACTGGCGCCGCCTGTCGCGAAGACGGCGCCGCCGTGGTTGGCACTCACATTGCCGCTGATGGTGGAGCTGGTGATCTGCGCGACAGTGCCGGCGCCCGTCAGTGAGAGCCCGGCGCCATCCAAGTTCGTCGTCGTGTTGCTGTCAATGTGACTCTGGAAGATCGAAACCGGCGCGTTGGTGCAGTAGATGCCGCCGCCATCCTGGCTACTCGTGTTGTATGCGATGGTTGTGTCGGTGACGACTGTCGCGTTCGTTGTGTTTTGGAGCCACAGCGCGCCGCCCTCGTTCGACGTCGAGCTGTTGTAGCTGATGGTGCAGCCATCCAACGTAAGCGTCCCCGTGGAGGAGTCGCCGAAGAACAGAGCTCCGCCCCTGCCTGCCGTGTTGCCCGCGCCGGGGCCGCCCCCGATGACAGTGTCCTGGATTGTGGCTCCGCCCGCGGAACCGGTGATGTACACCGCACCGCCGTAGACATAGCTCAATGACGCGCTGTTGCCGGTCAGGACGCAATCCCTGATCGTGGGCGAGGCGTTGTCGACGTAGACCGCCCGCGTCGCTGAGTCGGGGCTCGCCTGGTTGTCGATCGTGAAGCCGGCCAGGACCGCGCCGGCGGTTTCTGTCTCGTCGAATGTCACAACCGGCCCGTTCGACCCGTCGCCCTGAAGCGTCGTTGAGGCTGCTCCATTGGAGGACTCGACCGTCAGATCATAGCCGCGGAAGTCAATCGACTCACTGTAGGTTCCGTCTCCGGCCGAGACGACATCTCCATCATCCGAGTCATCGATTGCCCCTTGGATCGTCGCGTACTCACTCGGAACATCGCGCTTGTGATTGGAGTCCACGGTGACCGTCTGGTCCAAGGTCGGGGATCCGAGAGCGTCATAGGTGCCGTCAGTCGCGGAGAACTTGAACTTGTACGCTCCGTCGCCCACGTAATCTAGCGGCAGGACTTTCTCGTATGTCTTGCCGTCGGTGTAGGTGGTGTCCAGGGAGTCGGCGGCGACCATCGTGTAGGTCTCGCTCGTCTCGTAGGAGCCGTTGTCGTTCGAATCGACCAGTACCTTGACGCCACCGGCCGGTGGATCGTTCTCTTTGTCGAAGTAGGTGACACGGAACTCGACGTTGCCGCCCCAGGTCAGCAACCGCTCCGGATACACGCCGCGATTGCGATAGCGCGGCTCGAACGTCCACGTCAGAGCGGGCACGGGCCCCTTCCACCAAGGCACCGCATTTCGATACTCAGGCTCGACGTACGCGTTGGAGCTCGTGTGACATCCGCAACTCGAAGCAATGTTGTAGGTGGTCTTCTCGATCCACAGGATTCCGGTGCTGTAGGGAAGGTCCAATCCATCAGGGACGGGTCGTATTGGGTCGATCGGATCCGTGTTCTCTCTGAAGTGGGAGACAAGATCGTCGTTGTTGTACCAAATCCACATACCAGGCTCGTTGCCGGTCAACTTGCCGTCGAGCAGCATCGCCGGTCGAGTCGAACCATGCACGTTGTGACACGTCGTGCACGAATAATGACTGTCCTCGCTGCCGTCCCAACTCGACGCCCACGGCCGGTTGTTCATGGATGTGCCTACGTGATAGGAATGCACCTGCGTCGTACCGTTGTCTGCGATCGCGTTGGTGTTTCGATCCGCCGACGATGTGAACGGACCGGAGGCATGGCACCCGCCCTGCACGCACATGCGATAGTCAGCCGGATCATTCGTGGACATCGTCAGAGACCTGGGCAACACCATCGGCTCCTGACCGCCAACGAGCTTGAGGCGATATCCGTTGCGGTAGGCCGTACCGCCATCGCTCACGCCGCCGCTGTAGGTGCGTGCGTTGCTGTCGATGTGCGCCGTGGAATAGGTGTGGCACGCGTCACATCCCAGACCGGCGCCGCTGAAGAACCCGCCGCCGGCTGGATACGCTGCGCCTGTCCCGACACCGTGGCCGGTCTTGTAGTATCCGAACCCGGTTCCATACGGTGTCGTCGAACTCTCGTCTCCCGCAATGGGAGGCGCCTGCACACCGGAGATCACCGACGTCCCTGTATCATGGCAACCCGCGCACCACTTCTCCTTGCCCAACTGCAGCGTCGTCGATGTTTCGTATGCTCCGCCAACCCAGAGCGACTTGGCGCCGATCGTCAGGTCCGTCACGCCGTTGTAGTCCCCGCCGGGTGAGTGGCAAGTGTCGCAGACGTTGGTTTGGGCAAGGTCCTTGCCGTCGGAGAATCCGGGATAGTTGTTGGTGTCATGGCAATCGGCGCAGCCGATGTCGGGACCGCGCGCATCGGAGGCGCTGGTATGGATGGCATGCGAGCCACTGTGACCGTGACAGCCTTCGCAGCCACTCCCGCCGCCACCGCCGTGCGGTGTGACCGCATGGCCGTCGCTTCCGTGGCAAGGTGTGCATGAGGATTCGGATGATGCCTCGAGCTGCGAGACGGTTGCCGGAAGCTTCTTT
>DYIV01000102.1 GCA_020723435.1 Slackia heliotrinireducens
GCATCGTAGTTGGGCACGCAGGCCGCTACTCGACGCAGTGCGGAGTCGCGACCCTCAGATCTCGCGAGCGGCCGCTCAGGCCCTCGCCTCACTTCCCGTGCAGCAGGAGGAGAAACTTCGCATCACCGCCCTCGGCGGTTTCAAAGTGCTCTGTGGCGAGCGTGAGGTGCTGTTCAGAAAGCGAAAGGCAAAGCATCTGCTGGAGTATCTCTTCGTGAATCGAGGTCGCAGACTGCTCCGAGATGTCGTAATCGACGCGTTCTGGCCTGACAGTGCGCCGAAGGCTGCACTCAACAACTTCCACGTGACGTTCTATTCCCTGAAGCGCAGCCTCAACCCGCATCTGCAGCGCCGCGAGCAACTTCCGTACTTCGACCTAGATGAAGGCTGTCTGCAGTTGGTGCCAGAGACGTTCACTTCCGACGTCGACGAGTTTGTTGAGGCCCGGGCGACGGCCAGGATCCATGCTGCGGAAGGCAGGATCGACGATGCCATCGACCGACTGCAGCTCTGCAATGATCTGTATCGGGGCGACCTGATGGAGGACAATCTCTACCAGGACTGGGCAATTGGGCCGCGCGAGGAGCTGAGGGAGACCTACTTCGAGGCGATGACCCTCCTTGCCGAGTTGCTTGATGGCGCAGGCGATCATCAGGCTGCCTCGCGCATCCTTCGGCGTCTCGTTGCGAAGGACAGGACCCGTGAGGAGCTGCACCTCAAGGTCGCCGAGCAATGCGCGAAGATGGGAAACCCGGCGCTCGCTGCGAGCCAAATGAGGCTCTGTCAACGC
This sequence comes from Slackia heliotrinireducens, assembly GCA_020723435.1. Taxonomy (GTDB): domain Bacteria; phylum Actinomycetota; class Aquicultoria; order DYIV01; family DYIV01; genus DYIV01. The sequence continues at coordinate 791 of DYIV01000102.1, forward strand.
GCTCTCTCGGAGGACCTCGGAGTCGAGATGTCGCCGGCTACCCGAAGGCGCTTCGAGAGCTTGCTCTCCGGTTGCTGAGCGCCGTTTCCCAATCTCCACCTTGATGCGGTCCCTCGCGATGGCCGTGACGGCGGTCCGACTTCCACCGCGCAGGGCACAATTCGGACTCCGCTTGGCCCGGTGATGTGCGCGTGGGCGTCGGCATCGTCGAAGGTCAAATGGCACGGTCTCATTTCAGTCCGCCCACTCATGGCGCTTGATGGATCTTCTGCATGACGCCATGGCCTCGGAATCTCTCATGAATCTCTCACGCTAAGTCAGAAGTCAGTACTTGGCTAAGATGTCACCCCTATGATCGAGGTGCTTCACGTATGAGGCGCCCCGACGGGCGCCGCTGAAGTCAACATGGGAGCTACATCGGATGTCGATGCGGCGACGGTGAGATTGAAGACGCGACCGTTGGTCCGGGCGCGCGGCGGAGGAAGCTGGGGGTGGCTTCCTGGAGGGGCCAAGCGCAGAGCCCGGCAGAATAACACAAAGGTGAGCGGCGTTTGTATTCATCGAACCGAGGTCGATCCTCCCGTGAGGGCTTGGCGTGAGGGAGGGGCTGTTTGGCGAACAGCCGCAGCCCCTCGGCGCGCCCCTTGACTGCAGGTGCGGCTCCGGCGCGGGCGGTCTGCCGGCGATCTCTCGAGAAGGCGAGGCGCCCAGTGCTCTGGGCGCCACAAATGCGGTCGCCGCAAGAAAACAGAAGATCAGTTTGCGCCCGGTTGGGTAAGCAGATCTGCCTCGGTCTCGTGTCACCGAAAGCAGCCTTCTTGCTGAATGGACACGCAGCGGAGCGGCCTGGCCGGGCGCGTTCAACCTAGCGCTGAAGCCTGCGGCGCGCAGCGCGCACTTGGCACCGCTACGGCTTGCCCCTACGCGTACTGCACGTCTCGTTGCACGATGGTGCTGAAGACCTTCACCACGTGCGGATCGAACTGCGTGCCGGAGTGCTTCTGAATCTCCGCGACGGCTTCCCAGGGAGGGCGGCCGGCCCGGTAGGGACGGTCGGAGATCATCGAGTCATAGGCGTCGGCAACGGCCAGTATCCGCGCCCCGATCGGGATGTCATCCGACTCCAGATTGTGATAGCCGCTGCCGTCGAAGCACTCATGGTGCGTGACGATCAGCGGGATCACCTCTTTGAGCAGACCGCCCACCGGCTTGAGCACCGTGCTCGCCTTGGTCGTGTGGGTCCTCACGTGCGCCCACTCATCGGCGCTCAAGTCGGCCGCCTTGCGCAGCACATCCACGCTGATCTCAATCTTCCCGACATCGTGCAGAAGCCCCGCGACCCGCACATTGTCCACGTCGGCGCCGGGCAGGCCCATCCCCTGGGCGATGCGGGCGGCCAAGTCGGAGACGCGCACCGAGTGCTCCTTGGTGTACTTGTCGACGGCGTCAATGAACTTGGCCAAGATCTCCACGATACCCTCATATGCCTGGCGCAGGTCGGACATCGCGCCCTCTTTCAGGTCGTAGAGACTTCCGACTACGTAGGCGGTGATGATCAGAAAGGCGCCCCACAAGACGATGTTGACGAACGGGAGCTCTATCAGTGAACCCCTGAAGATGCGTGGGTCGATGGCTGCGTACAGCGCGACGAGCAAGACAGCGACGGCGCCCGTAAGCACGCCGCGCTTCTTGCCCAGGAAGTAGGCGGCGACCAGCACGGGAACGTAGAAGCAGTTGAGGAATGCCACTTTGTTGACAACGACCAGAACGGTGAATCCTGTCGCGGCAACGAGCACCAGCACGATCGCCAGCTCCAAGTGCCGCACGACGAATACTCGTAGAGAATCCACTTGCCGCCTCCCGCGTGACCCCAACAATGGACGCCCGCTCGGAGCGTCGATACGACATTTATCGGCAACGGAGCGGATTAAATTAGTATTATGTAATTAAGATCGTTCGGGTGCGGTTAACGGCAACACCTCCTCTCGACTCGCTGTGTCAACTTGCTATTGCCGTCCACTCCCTCATACGTTACTATGCACACGGCAATTCGCTGGGTGTCACTCTTCGAAACACCCCACGCTTCGATTTTTCGCAGTACGGCTTGCGGGGGATATAGAAAGGCAGGCCCCCGTGTGCCAGCCCCGTTCGAGTTGGCGGCCACGGACCGGATAGGTAAGGGAGTGAAGTCCTTCCCGGGCAATGGCGGTGGCCACCATATCGGCAGCAAATCAATTCCAGCTTGGCGTTAGCATCCTCGCGGGCCTCATCCTTGCGGCGCTGACCTTCGGCGCCTCGGCCTGGCTTGCGGCTTCGACCTCCGATCGTTCGCCCGCGGCGTCACTCGCGGTCCAACTCGGCGGCTTCGTCGTCCGCCTGAGTCTAGTCGCGGCGGCGCTTGTGGCATGCGGGAACCTGCTGCATCTGCAGGCCGTTCCGCTTGCCATCGGCTTGACCGGCGGCTTCACCGCGCTCGCCTTCGCGGGGGCGCTGCGAGAGCTGCGTCGTCAACGGCCCGTTTCGACCAGAGACTAGGGAGACAGACGTGGAACATATCTTCGAGGAACTTGCACCGCACGCGGTTGCCCACTGGCCCAAGGTCTTCGGCATCGACATGTCCCCAACCACTCATACCGTCTTCTTGTTCATCTCGCTTCTCGTCTCGTTTCTGCTCGTCTGGCTGGGCGCGCGCAAGATGCAGCTCGTACCGACCGGATGGCAAAACGTCGTGGAGTCGCTGCTCGACTTCATTCGCACCAACATAGTCTTCGACATCATCGGCCCGGACGCCGCGGCTTGGTTCCCGTTCATCGCGACGCTGTTCATCTTCATCCTGGTGTCGAACCTGATCGGTCTCATTCCCGGGGCCAAGACGGCCACGTCAATCACGTCGACCACGGCCGCCTGGGCGCTCATCGTCTTTCTGGCCTACAACTTCATCGGGATCAAGAAGAAGGGGCTCATCAAGTACTTCCGCAGCTTCGTGCCGCACGGCGTGCCTCTGTGGCTGGCGCCGATCATGTTCGTGCTCGAGTTCATCAGCCACCTGCTGCGCCCGTTCTCGCTGGCAGTCCGTCTCTTTGCCAACATGACCGCCGGCCACTTGGTCATCGGCATCTTCACGATGTTCGCGATGCAGATCGCGCTCATCCCGCTCAAGGGCGTCCCGATCGCGGCGGTCGTCATCATTCTTATGTTCGAGCTGTTCGTATCGGCTATCCAGGCATACATCTTCGCCGTTCTCGCCGCCATCTACGTCAGCGGCGCGGTGGGCGAGGAGCATTAGTCACCTAGGAGGGAGGGTCTAGAAGCTATGGAGGGACTGGAGAAAGGACTCGCGTTTCTGGGCGCCGGTTTGGCGATCGGCGTCGGCGTACTCGGACCGGGCATCGGAATCGGCATGCTGGTCGCCAAGTCCGTGGAGGGCATGGCGCGCCAGCCTGAGGTTTCGGGCGTCATCAGAACGACCATGTTCATCGGTATCGCATTTGCTGAGGCGCTGGCGCTGTACGCGCTGGTCATCGCATTCATTCTGTCGGGCAAGTAGGGAGTAGGGTGACGAAGAAATGATGGAGAATCTCATCCCCAACTGGGGACAGATGATCTACGCGACCATCGCCTTCTTCATTCTCTTTGCGATCCTGTCGAAGTTCGCCTTCCCGCCCGTCGTGAAGATGCTCGAGGAGCGGCAGGCCAAGATCCGCGAATCGATCGAGAAGGCCGAGTCGACGCGCATGGAGGCGGAGCGGCTGCTGGAGGAGTACAAGAAGCAGATCGCCGACGCCCGCGCGGAGGCGCACGGCATCGTCGAACAGGGCCGCAAGGTCGGTGAGACGATGAAGGACGACATCGTCACGAAGGCGCGTGACGAGGCGACGGCGATGATCGCCAAAGCCAGGGAAGAGATCGACGCCGAGAAGCGCAAGGCGATGGATGAGCTGACCGGCCACGTGGCCGATCTGACGGTCTCCGCGGCCGGCCGAGTCGTCGGCAAGAGCCTGAACGAGGCCGATCACAAGAGGCTCATCGAGGAGTATCTGCAGGAGATAGGGAGCGCCAAGTGAGCGACGCGGCAGCCTCATACGCACGCGCCCTGTTCGAGCTGGCGACGACTGAAGATCAGGTCCGTCGTGTAGAGACCGATCTGGAGACGGTCACCGACACGATCAAGGGCCATCTCAAGCTCAAGGAAATCCTGGGCGACGCGAACTTCCCGGTCGTCAAGAAGCGCGAGGTCATCAGGGAGGTCTTTGAGGCCGATCTCTCGCCGCTGACGCTGGGCGTGCTGACAATGCTGGTTGACGCCGGACGAGACGGCGAGCTGGCGGCGGTCGCCGCGGTCTATGCCGAGATCGCCGAGGCGGGAACCGGCGCGGTGACGGCCAAGGTGACGACGGCCGTGCCGCTCACTAACGATCTGCGCGCCGAGCTGACGGCGAAGCTGGCGACGATGAGTGGCACAGACGTCGAGTTGCGCGAGATGGTCGATCAGTCCGTGCTCGGCGGCGTCGTCGTCGAGATCGGCGGACGCGTGCTGGACGGCAGTGTCCGCGCGCGCCTGGCCGAGATGAAGAGCCAGTTGAGTGTGGCGGCGCCCTCCGCCGCCAAAGAAGGTGAGGAATAGGTGGCAGACATTCGAGCTGAGACTATCGACGAGATACTACGAAGGCAGATCGCGTCCTTCGAGGCTGAGGTCGAAGTCGTCGAGATCGGGACGGTCATCGAGGTTGGCGACGGCATCGCGCGGATCGTCGGACTAAAGAACGCGATGGCCGGGGAGATGATCGAGTTCCCCAAGGGCCTCTACGGCATCGTCCTGAACCTCGAGGAGAATGAGATTGGCGCCGTCTTGATGGGCGAGACGACACTGATCCGAGAAGGCGACACGGTCAAGCGCACCGGCAAGATCATCCAGGTGCCCGTGGGCCAAGGGCTCGTCGGCCGCGTCGTCAACGCGTTGGGGCAGCCGATCGACGCGAAAGGGCCGATCGCGGCCGAGGCCTACCGGCCCATCGAATTCGGCGCGCCCGGCGTGGTCGAGCGTAGGAAGGTGCATGAACCCCTGCAGACCGGTCTGAAGGCGATCGATTCGATGATCCCCATCGGCCGCGGCCAGCGCGAGCTGATCATCGGCGACCGCCAGACAGGAAAGACCGCGATCGCCATTGACGCCATCATCAATCAGAAGGGCGAAGACGTCATCTGCGTCTATGTGGCGATCGGCCAGAAAGCCTCGACGGTGGCGCAGGTTGTGGAGACGCTGGAGGAGCATGGGGCGATGGACTACACGATAGTCGTCTCGGCGCCTGCCTCCGACCCGGCGCCGCTTCAGTACATCGCGCCCTACTCGGGCTGCGCGATGGCCGAGCGCTACATGTATGACGGCAAGGCGACGCTGTGCGTGTATGACGACTTGTCCAAGCACGCGACGGCGTACCGGCAGGTCTCGCTACTGCTCAGGCGCCCGCCGGGCCGCGAAGCCTTCCCGGGTGACGTCTTCTATCTGCACTCGAGGCTTCTGGAGCGCTCGGCGAAGCTTTCCGACGAGCTGGGCGGCGGGTCGCTGACGGCGCTGCCGATCATCGAGACCCAGGCGGGCGACGTCTCCGCCTACATTCCAACCAACGTCATCTCCATCACCGACGGCCAGATCTACTTGGAGTCGGACCTTTTCTACTCGGGCGTACGCCCGGCGATCAACGTGGGCATCAGCGTCTCGCGAGTCGGCAGCTCGGCGCAGGTCAAGGCGATGAAGCAGGTGGCCGGACGGCTCAGGCTCGATCTGGCGCAATTCCGTGAGCTGGAGGCGTTTGCGCAGTTCGGCTCGGAGCTGGACAAGGCCACGCAGGCGCAGCTGGCGCGAGGGGAGCGCACGGTGGAGATCCTCAAGCAGGGCCGCTACGAGCCGATGCCCGCCGCCAAGCAGGTACTCGCCATCTACCTGGCGGTCAACGGACATCTGGACGACATCGACGTTGACAAGGTCAAGGAGTTCGAGGCGGAGTTCCTGAGCTTCGTGGAGTCGGTCAAGC
>DYIV01000103.1 GCA_020723435.1 Slackia heliotrinireducens
GGCTGGCCCCTCCGTCTTACTGCTTACTCTGTTGCTGACGACATATATCGTGCCGTCCGGGCCAAGCGCCGGGGACTGATAGATCTGGCCACCGGTATTGATCTGCCATTTCTGTTTGCCATCGGGCTTCACTGCACACACGACGTCTTTTAGGCTGGCCAGGAAGTCCTCGTGGCTGGTAAAAGGTGCACTCATGGTTGGACCGGTTAGCCCGCTGCAGCCGGGGAAGTAGACTGTGCCATCTCGACCGATGACAGGCGGTGTCAGGAAGCTCATCGCACGCCGGACTGTGTATTCCCACCTCATCTTCGGCCGCTTGGCCGGCCCGGGGTATCGGCTTCGGAACGTATGCTGCGCGTCGGCCCCGTACATCGCCCAGGGGGCGAACTCGCCCGGACGTGCCGCGAGAGCCTCAGGCCGCCGCCCACTCTCGCGCTTGGCCGACGGGGTGGATGTGCAGCCGGCGAGGGTCAGAGCAAGCGCCACGGACGCACCCAGAATGAGCGCTGAGCGAACCAGCCTGCGCATCTGCGCCGGCCGAAGGGCGAGATCACGCACGAGACGATCCGTGTCGCTGCTCATTGCCGTCTCCTCCAGTGCCCGCCCAGAACGCCCTTCAAGAACCTCCCCGTGTAGCTCCCCTTCGCTTTGACAATTTGCTCCGGCGGGCCGGTCGCCACGACGAAGCCACCTTCATCCCCACCTTCCGGTCCTAGGTCGACGATCCAGTCGGCGGTCTTGACCACATCGAGGTTGTGCTCGATGACGAGCACGGTATTGCCTCCTGCCACCAGCCGCCGCAAGACGCCCAGCAACTTCTCGATATCCGCAAAGTGCAGCCCGGTCGTGGGCTCGTCGAGGATGTAGAAGGTGCGGCCCGTCTCGCGCTTGCCCAATTCCTTGGAGAGCTTGACGCGTTGCGCCTCACCGCCGGAGAGCGTCGGTGCCGGCTGGCCGAGCTTGATGTAGCCGAGACCGACGTCGTAGATAGTCTCCAGCTTGCGCTTGATGCGTGGGATGTTCTCGAAGAAGCCCAGTGCCTCTTCAACCGACATGGCAAGCACGTCAGCGATGGACTTGCCCTTGAACTTGACCTGCAGCGTCTCGCGGTTGTAGCGCTTACCCTTGCAGACCTCGCAGGTCACGTAGACGTCGGGCAGGAAGTGCATCTCGATCTTGATCTGACCGTCGCCCTGGCAGTTCTCGCAGCGTCCCCCGCGCACGTTGAAGCTGAAGCGCCCGGGAAGATAGCCGCGCACCTTGGCCTCGTTCGTCTGGGAGAAGACCTGGCGGATATCGTCGAAGATGCCGGCGTAGGTGGCGGGATTCGACCGCGGCGTGCGCCCGATCGGCGACTGGGTGATCTCGATGACCTTGTCGATGTGATCGAGGCCTTCGATGCCGGCATGCCTGCCCGGCCGCTCCTTCGACTTGTAGATGTGTCGCATGAGCGCGCGGGAGAGGATGTCGGAGACAAGCGTCGACTTGCCCGAGCCGGAAACGCCGGTCACGCAGACGAGCAGCCCGAGCGGGATCGGGACGTCAATCTCTTTGAGGTTGTGTTCGGTAGCGCCGCGCACGACCAGCCAGCGGCCGTCCGGCGTTTCACCCCCAGGCCGCCGCCTGACCTCGGGCACTGGAATCGCCCGCTCCCCCGACAGGTACTTGCCCGTGATCGAGCGCTTCGACTTCTCCAGGTCGCGTACGTTCCCCGTGGCGACGATCCGTCCGCCGTGCTCGCCGGCGCCCGGCCCGATATCCACGAGAAAGTCGGCGGTGCGAATCGTCTCCTCGTCGTGCTCGACGACGATGACCGTGTTCCCCAGATCGCGCAGGCGCGTGAGGGTATTGATGAGCCGCTTGTTGTCTCTCTGGTGCAAGCCGATCGACGGCTCGTCGAGGATGTATAGGACCCCGACGAGGCTCGAGCCGATCTGCGTAGCCAGCCTGATGCGCTGCGCCTCACCGCCCGCCAGAGTCCCCGCCGCTCGATCGAGCGTGAGATAGTCGAGGCCGACGTCGACCAGAAACTGCAGCCGTTCCTTGATCTCCTTGACGACGCGCCGCCCGATCGCCATCTCGCGTTCGGTGAGCTCGAGATTGTCGACGAACTCCAGCGCGGCCCGTGCGCTACTCTTCGTGAATTCCCAGATGTTGATGCCGCCCACCGTGACCGCGAGCACCTGCGGCTTCAGACGCGCCCCTCCGCAGTCGCTGCAAGGTATCACCTGCATGAACTCCTCGATGCGCGCGCGCGAGTTGTCCGACTCCGTTTCGCGGTAGCGCCTCTCCAGGTTCTGGATCACGCCCTCGTACCGGCCGTACCAGCCGGCGTAGCCTCCCTTGCGCGAGCGATAGTCGAACTTGATCCGCACATCTCCGGAGCCGTAGAGCAGAATCTCCCGAATATCCTCGGGCAGGTCCCTAAACGGCGTGTCAAGGCTGAAGCCGTAGTGCTTCGCGACGGCGGCGAACATCTGAGGGTAGTACGTCTGCTTGCTGCTCCAGGGTTCTATCGCGCCTTCATTGAGACTGAGTTCGGGATGGGGCACGACCAGCTCGGGATCGACCTCCAGCTTCGACCCGAGCCCGTCGCAACGCGTGCACGCGCCATAGGGGTTGTTGAAGGAGAACATCCTGGGCGAGAGCTCTTCATAGCTGATGCCACAGACCAGGCAGGCGAACTGCTGCGAGTAGGTTTGCGACTCGCCATCTCCAACGATGTCGATCGTGACGATGCCGTCCGCCAGCGACAGCGCCAGCTCAATCGAGTCTGCCAGGCGCCGCCGGATCTCCGGCTTCATCACCAGCCGGTCCACGACCACATCAATCGAGTGCTTCCGCTTCTTGTCCAGCTCTATGGTCTCTGAAAGATCTCGTACCTCGCCGTCGACGCGCACGCGAGCGAAACCCTCCAGCCGCAGCTCCTCGAGCACGCTCTTGTACTCGCCCTTGCGCCCTCTGACGACCGGAGCCAAGACCTGGAACTTCGTGCCTTCGGCAAGATTCAACACCTGGTCGACGATCTGCTCGCTCGATTGCCGGCTGATCTCGCGCCCGCACTTATGACAGTGCGGTACGCCGATGCGCGCATAGAGTAGCCGCAGGTAGTCGTAGATTTCCGTGACCGTCCCCACTGTCGAGCGCGGATTCCTCGTCGTCGATTTCTGATCGATGGAGACGGCCGGGCTCAGACCATCAATGTGATCGACGTCCGGCTTCTCCATCTGACCGAGGAATTGCCGGGCATAGGCCGACAGCGACTCGACGTAGCGTCGCTGGCCTTCGGCGTAGATGGTGTCGAAAGCCAAGGAGCTCTTGCCGGAGCCGGAAAGACCGGTCATGACGATGAGCTTGTCGCGGGGCAACTCGAGGTTGATGTTCTTGAGATTGTGCTCGCGAGCGCCACGGATGATGATTCTGTCCATACCGAGTACAGTATACGGCATCGGGCGCGACCGGGCGGTGATGGTCGCGACGACCAAGGACATGGCCGGTCCGCGCGACCGGGTACAAGACAAATCGGAGCCTATCGTAGAGTTTGGGCGAGTCAAGGAGGCTGTCGATGGCAACCATTCGAGCAACATGGAACGGCAAGATGGCGTTTCGCGTGAGCGACGCAAACGGCCACGAGCTTATCGTCGACACCGACCCCGAGCACGGAGGTGAACTCTCCGGCTTCTTTCCCAAGCAGTTGGTGCTGATCGGCCTGGCCGGCTGCACCGGGATGGATGTCATCTCGATTCTGCGAAAGATGCGCCAGGACGCACGTTCGCTGGAGATCGTCGTCACCGGCGACGAGCGGGACGAATCGCCGAAGTACTACGACCGCATCGTTGTGGAGTACATTGTGACCGGCGACGTCGAGCAGGACGCGCTCGACCGCGCGATCGCGCTCTCCCGCGACAAGTACTGCGCGGTCCACGCGATGATCAAAGACGTGGCGGAGATTGAGTTTAGGGGCCGCATCGTGGCAGGGACCGCTGAACCGGGCGCACGGTCGGAGGACTGAGGATTGAACGTCTTTTCCCTTCTCTCGATGGCAGCGGCCGCCACGTGCCTCATTATGGGCGTCGCCGTCCTCCAGAAGAACCCATCCCGAAGAAAGAACCAGGTCTTCGCGTTGCTGTGCCTGTCCGTCGCATATTGGGCCTTCACGGAGTCGCAGTACCGGCAGGCCGATACCGTCGAGGCGGCCACGCTCTGGCTGAACATATCCGCCTTCTGGGCCCTTCCCGAGGCGTTCCTGCTGCACTTCGCACTGATCTTCACAAAGAGAGACTGGCTTCTTTCGAAGTGGCCCACCTATCTGTTCATATACGTGCCGCCGTTGGCCATCGCGGCCATCGATCTGAGAACGGACCTGATCAGCGCGCCCCCGGTCAAGTCGTACTGGGGTTGGACATTCGAGTACTCGCAGACGCCTCTCGCCCATCTTACGAATTACGCGATGATAGCCCTGGCAATACTCTCCGTGGGATTGTGTCTTCAGTACTACCTGGGCACCGAGCACGGAGGCCGGCGACGGCAGGCGCTCCTGGTGCTCATAGGGTTGGCGATACCCGTCTTCATCGGCTCCCTTACCGATGGCATCCTCCCAGCAATGCGAGTGCGCGTTCCGGAGCTGGCCACGGTTTCGTTCGCGGTGGGTGTCGCCGGCCTCATCGGATACGCGATGTGGCGGTACGAGCTTTTCGCGCTCACTCCCGCCGCGGCCGCGGATGAAATACTGTCCACCATGTCCGACGGGCTGTTCCTGACCGACTCCAAGGGGAAGATCACGGCGGTCAACGAAGCAGCCTTGCGCATGCTCGGACATAGCGACAGCGAGATCGTCGGCCGCAAGCTTGAGGCTATGCTCGCGCCGGTCGACGGAGCGGACCCGCACGAGACCATGAAGACGCTCTCCGAAGAGCCCGTCACGGATCGCGAAACATCCCTGCTCACCAGGGATGGCACGACCGTGCCGGTCTCCCTCTCCCGGTCGACCATGAAGCGAAGGGACGGCACGCTGCAAGGAGATGTGTGGCTCGCCCGAGACATCAGCGATCGAAAACTCGTCGACGAAGCACTCAGGCAGTCCGAGCGGAAGTATCGCACGCTTATTGAGCACTCCAACGATTTGATATGGATGCTCGATTCCGGGGGCCGTTTCATCTACGCCAATGCTCGGGCGGAGGAAGCCAGTGGATACAACCTGTCGGATTGGCTGGGCAAGTCATTTGCCCCCATGATCTCCGCGCGAGACCTGCCGAGGATACGCGGGATCCTGCGCGCCGTCTCCGACGGCAAGCCTCAGCACTACCTCGTCACCGTGCGCCGCGACGATGGGTCGCGCCTCGTACTCTCCGTCAACGCGGCGCCCGTCTACGAGTCCGGCCGCGCCGGTGCAACCGTCCACTTCGGGCGCGACATCACCGAACAGAAGCGCGCACAGGAGGCGTTGCGCGAGAGCGAGGAGCGCTATCGCACGCTCGTCGAGGCTTCACCCGACGGCATTTTGGTGGCGGTGCGCGGTAGGTTGGCCTATGCGAATGCTGCAGCCGTGACGATGCTCGGCGCGGATTCGGTCCGCCGGTTGATGGAGCGGCCTCTGCCCGAGCTCGTTCCCACCAGAGACCGTCTCTCGTGGACCCAGCTGATGGCCCCGGGCGCTCCCGAAACCGGCGGCAGGCCATTCACCGCGGTATTCCTGCGCCTTGATGGAAGGCCGCTCGACGTGGAACTGGCCGCGATCTCGACCAGATACGAGGACCAGTCGGCCACCCAGATCGTCTTTCGCGACATCTCCGAACGCAAGCACATCGATCAGATGAAGTCCGACTTCCTCGCAATGGTCTCTCACGAACTGCGAACTCCGCTCGCGGTGATCCTCGGCAACGCGCAAGTCATCCAGCGCCTGAGTCCACAGGACGACTGTCTCGCTCAGATCTCCAAGTCCGCCGCGAAGATTCATGAACGAGGCGAGGTCATGGCCGGCCTAATCGATAGCCTTCTGGACACATCCCAGATCCAGTCCGGGTCCTTCGCCTTGGACATCGACGATGTTGACGTCGCCGCGCTCGTTCGGCGTTCCGTCGAGTCGATCCCCATCGGCGACGCCCACGTCCTCGAGATGCGCTTGGCGCCGGATCTTCCCCACCTTCAGTGCGACCCGCGGCGGCTATCCATGGCGATCACGAATCTCGTAGACAACGCGGTGAAGTTCTCGCCCGACGGCGGGCGGATTGTTGTCTCCGCGCAGACAAGAGGTGAGGAGCATCTCTGCATCTCGGTACGCGATCACGGAGTGGGGATCCCGGAGGAGGACCTTCAGAGGGTGTTCGACCGCTTCACTCAGAGCGACATGTCGGCCACCCGGGCATTCTCCGGCGTCGGCATGGGGCTGCACATCGCTCGTCAGGTGTGCAGGGCACACGGGGGCGACGTCTCCGTCGCAAGTACGGTTGGCGAAGGGAGCAACTTCACCATCGAGCTGCCCATTGCGCGACGAGACTGACCTGTCGCAACCGGTCTGCGGCCGCCCTAGAGCCCGGGCGTGCCATGCTTGCCGCGATGCCCTTTCCGCTTCCTCTTCCCGGTGTAGAGTTTCGCCGGTCCCGCCTGAGCCTTCTCCA
>DYIV01000104.1 GCA_020723435.1 Slackia heliotrinireducens
ACCGGCAGCAGTGTGCATGACGCCATCCGGGAATTCGAGCGACTCCAGCTTGACAAGCTTCACAAAATCGGTGGGCAGGCTGTAGGTTGCCGTTCCCGAGACAATGGAGAGCGTCTCGATCTTCCGCCGCCCCACACGCCGCCCGAAATCGGCGACTGATTCCTCCACGCACCGCTGATACTGGTCGGCACTGGGCAGGCTGTTACGCGCCGGCACATCGGCTTGCAGATCGGCCGCCAGGTCGCTAAGCTTGATGGACATTGCGCTTCCCTCGCCGACCCGATGATTTGGATTTCGGCGGCTCGATGATCGAAGCCTTGATAGCCGGCAGACACTCGATGGGCGTTTCCGGCTCGATGAGACCGGCGGCCTCCGCGAATGATTCAGCAGGATCAGCCTCCGGCGTCTGCTTGTCTTCCGGCTCGACAATGGGATCTGGCGGATCGAGAATGACGAACACCTCCGGGTGATATTGCTGCGCTTCCCGAAGCTGCGCAGAAGTTACTTCCCGGCATTCGCCGCTCCAGATCGCTTTCCCAGCCAGGATCGCCATACCTGGGCCAATATACTTGACGTTCATACGACCTCCTCGTACAGCTGCTCGAGCGCCTCGATGTGGCGCTCCATGGTCAGCTCGTGCCGCAGCTCGAGCGCCCGCTGGCGCATGGCCGGGTTGGGCGCAAGCTGCTCTTCCAGATCATCCAGCCCGGTTAGTCGAATACCGATGCCCCATTGCTCACAGAGCTTGGCTGCATTGTTTGCGTGCAAACATACCGGGATCACACCCTGCGAAATGTATTCGTAGAGCTTATTCGGATTGGCTGCTTCCATGAGCGGGTTGCTCTCGGCCGATCCCACGAAACCCCAGGCGCAGGCGCGCAATCCGGCCAGCATGGTCGGATACGGCAGCCGCCGCATGACACACGCACCCAGGGCCTCGTAGGTGTAATCTTCGTCGTCCCCGTTGGCGGCGAACAGATAGGCGTTGAAGCCCTGCGCCATTGCCGCCTCGACCACCGGGCGCATATCCCGCAGGTGGCCGGGCGTCGAGCTGAGACCGCCTTCATACACCAGGCTCGTCCAGCTCGCCGCCCAGCTCCCATGGACGCTTTTGGGGCCGATGAAACGCTCGTTCATCAAGGGGGGCAGGATGACCGTCGGTTTCCCGTTTCCGTGCAGTCTCTCGGCTTCGAGGCAGCACGGCTCGCTGACGTGGACGATCCCGTCTGCTGCTTCGAATGCCCGTCGTTCGTTGTCGTCCGGCTCTCGCTCGGCACGCATGGACATCAAGTCGTGCACATCGTATACGATCGGTTTGCTTGTCGCCTGGCGCGCCATCCACACCATATCGTCCGGCTCGTTATGCACGTGGATCACGTCCGCTTCGGATCGCCGGATGATCTTTTCAAACAGAGCGGCGCGTTTGCCCGGATCAGCATCGAACCACACCTGAACCGAGTCGTATCCGTCGAAACCATAAGACAGCGATGGTTTGTACATCGCCAGATGCACCTGGTGGCCGCGCGCCTTGAGCGCCAGGCTCTCCTTGAGCACCCGGATACAGCCATGGTGGGAAACCATGAGAATCTTCATGCCCGGCCTCACCGCTAACTCCGCACCAGGATCAACCCGGCAAAACGCTTGGCTGAGAAATTCTGCACGCCGGTCTGCTGGATTTGATTCACAACGGTGATGGTGGCCTCGAACGATGTAGCTGCGCTGCCGCCGTCCGTCATGTTGACGATCCCCTGCACCATATCGCCGACCTTCGCGCCGGTCAGGGTGCAGGCTCCGGCTCCGTTATGGCCGGTGAAGCCGAGCATAAGTTGAGAAGACGGCGCAATCTTCGGCCCCGTAACCGCATTTGCCGCGATCTTACTGGTAGTCACCTTAAGTGGATTAATTGTGCCTTCATCGGAACCCTGCGGCACCGTGACATCTGGTCTGAAGCTCATCTCTCACACTCCTTGGGGGCAGGTTTCCCCGCCCCCACTGATCTGTAGCTGAATGCTGACCGCTGATCGCCGGCTGCTTTATACGATCTTGACGTACGCAGCTTTCTCCGGCACCGGCGCTTCGGTGACGTTGAATTCCTCAACGTAATATTGATCGGCCGCCACGAGTTTGGAAGTGCCACCGGACACATCATAAGTCGGATACGGCCCTTTCACCTGCAGCGCCTGGTGCACCCGGTGCATCACCACCTGGCGGTTCCCGATCAGGGCATAGTTGTCGCTCATCTCGGTGGTCTGGAAGGTCGGCAGGCCTTTCAAGCGCCCGATGTATCCCTCGGCGCTGATATCGGCGTCTGGGCGCTTGCCCGCCGCAGTGAAGTTGTCCCAGTTGGCGATCTTGTCGGCGTTGGTCGCCGAGAGCAGCAGAAAAGACGGCGTGTAATAGCGGTTGAGAATCTTGACCTTGGCCACGCCCACCTTTTCGACGAACTCGCTGATCGGGTCGGTCGCTGCCGTCCAGGTGCCGCCCGAGTTGCCGGCCACCTTCAGCGCAGCCGACAGAGCTTCATAGATCAGGCCCTGGTCGATCTTTCGCCTCACCTGGTTGATCAGGCTTGCCAGCGTGCGTGACACAGCATCCCACCCCAGCTGCGCCCGGCTGAAGACGATGGCTTCCTGGCTGATCTGGTCGGCCAGGCGGTCGGCAGCCGATTCGACGGTGACGAAGGACAGCGAGAGCTTGCCGCGCTCGATGGGCGACATTTCCCCCTTGCGAATGGCTGTGTAGGTGTAGTCCACGTGCACGTCGGTTCCGTCGCCGATTGTGCCGCCGTTGGCTGCCGTAATCGTGAAGAACTTGCCGTCAGCATAGTCAATCACGTAGTCGGCGCCTTCGACGTAGGTGGTCGTTCCGGCATGATCGGTGGCAACCACCGACCCTGGGGTGATGCGTTTGTTAGCCATCGAGACCCACACCCCCTCGTCGCTGGTGACGCCCTCGTTGGTGACAGCGCCGGAATACCCGGTTTCGCCGGTGAAGGCTTCGAAGTACAGCCGGGTGGGAGATGTGTCAATCATGCCCACATCGAAGATGCCGGCTGCCACGAGCGTCGGGAACGCTTCGGCAATGATGGCGCGGCTTACACTGTATGGCAGGTTCAAGTCGCTGGCCTGCTCGGCTTCTTCGAAGGCTTTGGCCTCGGCCAGCAGCTTCGCCTGGTGCTGCTTGTCGAATTTCTCCAGGTAGAGGGCGGTGAACTTGTCGTTCAGTGTTTTCGGCTTGCGGAAATCGCGCCGCTCGGCCAGGTTGGCGCGGCACACGCTCTCAGTGAGCTCGAAGGCAGCGCGGGCGAACTCCGGGACGCCGGTCTCGTTTTCCAGCACCGGCCCCAGGATTTTCACGCCGTCGAAGCCTTTGGCCTGCAGGGTCAAATAGGCCATGATGCCGTCGTACTCCTTGCGCTTGGCGGCAATGACGG
This sequence comes from Slackia heliotrinireducens, assembly GCA_020723435.1. Classification (GTDB taxonomy): domain Bacteria; phylum Actinomycetota; class Aquicultoria; order DYIV01; family DYIV01; genus DYIV01. The sequence goes on from DYIV01000104.1 coordinate 3,434, forward strand.
TCTTGGCCTCGTCGAGCGTCCCCGGCGCAGCCGCGCTGATGGCCCCATCGAACTCGGCTTTCAGCCAATCGGGATACTTGGCATCCCTGGTCTGTTCGGCGATGTATGTCTTGACCTTCTCGGCGGCTTCTTGCTCTTCGAGTTTCAGCCGGGCCTGCTCGCGCACCTTCAAGGCTTCTTCCAGGCTGTCGCCCTCTTTCAGACCCAGGGTCTGGCGCAGACTCTTTTCGCGCTCTGCGACTGCTTTGGCCACGCGGTCATCCTCGGCTTGCTTGGCTTTGAGCTGCTCTTCCAACGCTTTGCGCTTTTTCTCGTCGTGCGCTTCTTCAATGGCTTTGACGAGATCGGGGTAGCGCTCCCGCAGGGTGTTCAGATCCAGTTCCATGGTGTCATCCTCCTGATGACGGGATTCGGTGATTTCGGCCGCCGGGTCGCTGGCTTCCACCACCAGGTCGTATCCGGTGATGTCCAGGTCGGTGACCTCTTCGATTTTTTGATTGCCTTCTTTGATGACCTTCGCCTCGCCGTACCCGCGCTGGGAAACAGGTATCCTCACGCCGCCCTCCAGAAGCGCCTGGATGTCTTTGCCCTTGCTCGTCGGGAGGATAGCGCCTTCGAGCAGCACTTGTGTGCCGTCGAAGTCCACCGCCTCCCACTTGACCACGGTCTCGAGCAGGCTCGGACGCCCGCTTTTGCTGGAAGGATGTTCGACCTCGCCCAGGAGCTGGTCGGGACGCTCGATCAATCGTCCCTGCCCTGCGCTTTCGTGCAGGTGGGACTTGAGTCTCAAAACGGCGCGCTCCAGCACTGCTGCCGGGTAGCGCCGGCCGTTTCCGTTGATCACATCGGCGGTGATGCCGATGGCCTTGATGCGCCGCGGCTGGCCGTCCTGCGTCTCCAGGAGCTGCGCAGCCCCTGCCAGCGATTCGGTCAACTTCCGCCCACCGCGCTTCCGCGCCGACTCCACCATACTCTGCGGCTGGTATGACAGCTCCACGATCTCCCATTCGTCACGCGGGGTAAATGTTACGGTTTCACCCTGGCGTTCGTAGGAGACTTTGTAATACTCGTCGGGAGCCAGCCTGCTGCTCGAGACGATCACGTGGTCGCCGAACGTCTCCATGATGTAAAAATAATCGCTGGATTCGTATCCTCCGCTGGGGGCGAATTGCTGGCGGAAAGCCCGCCGGATCGCGTCAAGGGTGTAGTCCATCGAGCCTTTGACCAGCTCCTCGAGCGGTTTGCCGCGGTTGATCTTGGTTGCCATATAAACCTCCTTCTCCTAAAAAACAGAACTGGCTTTCACGACCCGCGCCGCCGCCGACCGTGGCTCGACCGTATCGCCGCCGGTCAACTCGCTGAAGGCGCCGGATGAGCCGTCCATGATGTCATCGTGCGGCAGGTCGGGCTGGCCGTGCATGTGGGCCAGGAACGTTTCGTTCCACGCCCCGGCCACCAGGTAAACATTGCCAGCTTCCGACTGGCTGGCCAGGGGCTTCGCCCGCAATAACTTGTCACCGCGCGCCGGGACGCCTTTAGCATCCACGCCGGCTACGATCTTCGCCATCCGGCGGGACTCACGCTTCGAAGCCGACCCCGGCTCCTCTTCCCATCGGGAGCGGTACTCGCTGCCATCGGCCACGCACCGGCTGGCATCCTGGAACGTGGTATTGACGAATGTGCGATCCACTTCTGCCGGACCACCCCGGAAGGCAATCAGATCGAGAATGTAATAATCGCCACGCACCTGGCGCATAAGCGGCGCGGCGGTATAGTCGGGATCCGGCTTCGCCAGCTCCTTTTCAGTCGCGGCGAAGTCCCAGAAGCGACAGGTGACGCCGCCCGACGGCGCGGCTGGAACAACCCTGAACCAGGCCCGGTTGAAGACCTTGCCCGCTTCGGGCTTGATCTTCCAGTTGCCGCCACGCTTCGGGTCTCCCAGAAGGCGCTCACGGTCCACCAGCGGCAGCGCCTCCAAATTCGCCATATACCCAGGATCCTTGTCCATAAGGATCTGGTTGTCGTAGATCGTCGAGACAATGAACGTCACCGATTTAGGCTTGCTTTTTGGATACTCGGCTTTGAGCAGATCGGGGGAATCGGCCCATACGATCTGATCATCGCTGCCCCGCACGAACCAGCGGATCTTCCCCACCCGGTCGAGATTAGCGTAGCCGTCATCGGCGATCCACCAGCCCAGGAAATCGGCCAGCCAGCCCGGCTCTGGGTTGGCCGTCGCCCGCACGTACGGTTTGACGCCGCACGTCGAGCGGTTGCGGGAGAGCATATAGAAAAACTGGCGCTGGCTGAATGTTTCGAGCTGGTCAAACTCGATCAACGGAATTTGGGAGCTTTTCCAGTCCTCGAGTGTCGTCTCATATTGAAGGTGCGCAAACGAGACCCGACCACCGCGATCAAATGTGAACTGGTGTTCGACTTTGTTCGGTGATGCCCCCAACATCAAGTACAGCCCGGTCGCGTCATCCCACAGACCGCCCTCTTTAAATATCTCCGGTGTGGTGCGACGGAAGATCACCGCGCCGAAGTTGCGGTTATGAATGTGGCGCAGCGGCTCCATCAGCAAGGCATATGTCTTGCCGCCGCCGGCCGCGCCGCCATAGATCACGATATCAGCGCCGGAGGAAAGAAACTCAGTCTGTCGTCCCGGTTGGGGACGGATCTCGATCTTTTCGGCCATTGTCTGGAATGAAAATCTGAACGCTGCTGGTCTGCTGGCGCAGGGAGCCGGAGAGCTCGTGCTTTGCCACGCGCTCGCCCATCTCCGCGGCGATGTCGTCGAGGGTCTTGCGGTATTGCTCGATGAGAGCTGAGTTGAATCGCTCGATCTCGATCCGCTCGAAGTTTTCACCCTGCCCAATTCCCTTGACATCATTGAGCCATCGCTTTTCAGGATCTGCCAGGTCGTCTTTGAGCAGATCGGCCAGATCGTCAAGAGATCGCACTCGCTCATGTTTGAGCGCATAACCTGATGTGAGAATTTCGATCCGCCGGGATTCGACGGCGGCAGCGGCCTGTTCGAGGCAGTGTTTATCCCAGGCCTCGGCGCGTTCATACCAGCGCCAGCGAGCGGCATTGTCGCGCCACTCGTGTGCTGCATTTCGCGCGGGAGATCGCGGGGGGTTACAGGTAGATCGCCACTGGTTGTAAGCAGCCACCACAG
>DYIV01000105.1 GCA_020723435.1 Slackia heliotrinireducens
CAGGTTCAAATCCTGCCCCCGCTACCAACAAACTAGCAGGCCGCAAGGCCTGTCTTCGTGTTACCCGTCATCCATGTGAGAGCGCATCGCCCACGAATTCGACTAGCTCAGTGGCTCGGTGTATCGCACGTTCAGCCTCGTCGCGGGTACAGAAATCGATCCCGTCGTAGAGGCGCTCATGCCGACGCCGTCTCAGATCGTTGAATGCCTTTGCCAGTCCACGGCGCTTGTGCCCCAGCAACTCCGAGACAACCCTCACGGTTGTCACGTGGTGCGAGCCGCTTTCCGGTCTGTAGCCATTCGCCAGGATCAGTGCCATACCCGCCTTGAGCATCGCACCGTATGCCTCGTCGCGTGTGGCCGGGAACACGCCGACTTCGAAGATCTTCCCTGTCTCGGCGAGCTGGCGCTGCGCCGCTTGGAGCAATCGTGTGGCCTGTTCAGGTCCGGTTTCGAGGCGCCTCAGTGCCCCGCTGTCTTCCCACTTCTTCCAGTTCATCTGCCCCTCCCACTACGAACAACCTTGGCGCGGCCATGACCTCCCTGACGAAGGCGACGTCTTGCTCCGCTTGGCGTGCCCACGCCGCTTCGGTAAACAGCCGGTAGCTGATCTCGAATCCCAACAAGGACTCCACGTCCGCCAGAGCCTCGTCGAGACGATCCGCGTTCACCTCGCCTATCACGATCAGGTCGACGTCGCTGCCGGCACCGAACTCTCCGGACGCGAACGAACCGTAGATGAAGGCAACCCGTACGTTCCCTGCGTCTACTACCGCCGGCGCTATCAGGTCTGCCGCCGCCCACGTTCTCCGAAACAGGCTAGTCAGGTCTGACACCAGCGGCGACAGCGAGTTGACCTGATACTGGATGGTCCTCCCAACGTGGCGCGACCCAACGATCCCAAGCGCCTCAAGGCTCTTGAGCTCTTTCCATACGGAATTGTACGACCCGGGACCGACAATCCGTTCGAGCTCCCTGGCGTGATACGCCCGGTGGGGGTGGAGCAGCAGGTTGCCTAGCACCGCCACTCTTGCCTTGGAAGAAAAGAGACGTTCGAGCACGCGAGCCTCCTTGATGGAAGATATGTATCATATGATACCTAATCGGTATCAAAGAACAAGAAGGATCTTGAGTGACCGCCGAGATTGAACCGGTCTAGAAACGAGGTGTCAACGGAATCGGAGCAACTCCAGCCAGGCGAGCTGTGAGGACTCTGGCGCGGCCCCCTGGGTTCAGGAGCGGAGAGGGGCAAAGACGCGCGGACGGGGCTGAGTGGTACATTCTCAAACCGGCATTGACAGAAAAGCCGCCGTCCTGATACGAACGGCGGCTTTTCTTCGGCATTTGTCACGGTCGTCGCCTACCGAGTTCGGTTCCAGTCCCAGGTGTCAGCTCTCCACCACGCGTCTCCGCCTTCGGTGGGGTCAAAATCGGTCCCCGACGCATTGGCTTTCATCACATAGTTGATGCAGCCTGTATTCCTGTTCCACAAGATGCTCACGTCGTCCTTTCCGTCGCCATTGTAGTCCCCTGAGGTGAACTTCGTTCGGTTCCACTCCCACGTGTTTGCCCTCCACCACTCATCTGCGGCGACAAAGCCGGGACCCGTTGGCTCTGCCTGCAATACGTATTCGATGCAGCCGGGCTCGCGATCCCACAGCAGGCATAGGTCGTCCTTTCCGTCGCCATTGTAGTCCCCGGACTCCACCTTGATCCTTGCCAGGTCCCACTGGGCCCACCACCAAGAGCCAGCTTCGTCGAAGCCTGTGCCCGCCGTGTTCGCCGCGTAGACGTCGGCCTGTGTTCGTGGCCAATGGAAGCCGGAATCCCAGACGACACCGAGGTCGTCTTTTCCGTCGCCGTTGTAGTCTCCTGACGTCACCTTGTGCATATTCCAGTCATTGACCGGGGACTGACTCCACAATTCCTCGGGCACGAAGTCGGTGCCGGCGGAATTGGCCTTCAAGACATAGGCGACCCAGCCGGGTTGGCCGTTGTAGAAGATGCACACGTCGTCCTTGCCGTCGCCGTTGTAGTCGCCCGAGGTCAACGCGGAGCGGTTCCAGTTGAACGTGTCGCCTCTCCACCACTCATCCTCCGGAAGGAAATCGGTTCCCGAGGCGTTGGCCTTGAGGACATACAGCGTGGAGCCACCCCCCATGTTCGCCAGAACCGCGATGTCTTCTTTTTGGTCCCCGTTGAAGTCGCCGCCAATGATCTTTGTACTGTTCCAATCCCAGACGTTATTTCTCCACCACAGGTCCTGGTAGAGGAAATCGGTCCCTGCCGCATTGGCCTTCATCACGTAGTCATCACAGCCCGCGACTTCCGGTTCTCTGTCCCAAAAGACATTCGCGTCGGACTTGCCATCGCCGTTGAAGTCGCCCGAGACGACGTTCTCAACGGGACTGGGCGGCCCCGGATAGACCAAGGCGACACCCTTCTCATCGCCCCAACACAGTGTCCGCTCGTACGTCTCTCCCTTCTCCGTGTATCCATACATCGTCTCGTACAGGTCTGCGCTCGAGTACAAATCGGCAAGATTGACCGTATGGCCGACCTCGTGCGTGGCAACACCCTGAAGATCGTACTTCTCAGGACTGCCGTCTGTGCCCCAAACGTAGTATGTGTTGAATATGATGTCGGCCTCGAGGAGATACTTGCTGCTGTCGTACCACCACCAGCATGTGGCAAGGTTGCCCCCGCTTCCCTCGTTCTTCTTGATGACTGCGTTGCAGTCATCACGGATTGGAGCGCCCCTGCTGGTTTGTCCGCGATAGTCGTATCGCATCGCGGATCCCGGATCGTCCTGCCAAGTCGCGAACGCTTTCTGGATGGCGGTGTTTTCGTTCGCCGTGAAATCGAAACTGATCCAGTACGGCATGGGCAGAGCACTGCTACGCCAGCGAACGCCGTTGTACTTGTAGCCCGGTGTCGGATCTCCGGGGACGGCCCGAGGACTCCGAGAAGACGGCGTGGCCTTCGCATCCGCGCCACCAAGCAGCCGGAAACGCCCATGAGATTTCGTCAAGTAGAGACGGACGCGCTCCCCGCGTCGAAACTCCGGCTGATCACTCACCTTCAAGGATAGACTCCCGACCGTCCCGCCCGGGAGCGTTAGGCTGAAATGCCGAGGGGCTCGCCCCTTGATCGTGCGGTCGACACGAATCTTGATCGTTGAATAGATCAGCGTGTGTGCTCGATTCCAGAACGATTTGACCCTGAGCACCTGTCCTTGGACGATTGTGGTTGCGCTGCGCGTCTTGTTCATTCTGAGCGTGGCGCCGAGCGCCGGTGCGGCACGGAGCGTCAAGCCCAGTGCAGCCACCAGAACGGTTACCCCGATCTGACACGCGAATCTCCTGATGCCGTGTCGAAGTACGTCCATCACTTCCTCCCCCTGTGCGCCGATCTGCCGAGATGCTCCTGCGTGACGCCACTTCCCTCACTTGACCAGCCCGTCGTCGCACCACCTGCCCCCCGCTGCCGTCCTCAAATGGATGAGTGGAGATGCAACAGGCGGGCTCTCGACCGCAATTGGCCCCGGGGGTCCGCCAACACAATTCCAATCATCGCACTACTTGTATAGCTGTCGTTGGGGTCTGTCAATGGCCACCCGTGGTACATTTTCACATGGCCATCGACACAATTGCAGGGCGGTACGGTGTGACCCTTCGACGTGGCTTGTGACGAGGCTGGCGGCAGGAGCGACGTTGACCTTATCGTGCGAATGAAGAAGGGTGCCAGCTACCTCGATTCGGCGGGCTTCTGGCAGGATCTCGAAACGCTGCTCGGCTGCAGTGTCGACGTGAACAGCGACGGTGGCGTCAGTCCCTATCTCAGGGATCAGATCGAGCGGGAAGCAAAGGCGCTATCACGCGAGACGAGAGGTATCTCGTTCATACTTGTGTGGCAAGCGGTCGACGAGGATTATCGTGGCGGAGCACTTTCCGATACTCTCGACGATCTCCCGGCCCGGGCGGAACGTCTCGAGGCAACTTGTGGACCACATTGACGGGCTCACACGGGACGGTTGGGACTGGGAGGCCTCGTACGAGAGCCTGGTCTGGCTCGCGTGCCGGTGAGTGCCCGAGCATGACTGCATCGGCGCGGGCGTGCTGTTTGCGTGCAAGGGAGCGTGTGGCGTGAGCGACAAAGAGCCGAAACGTCTTCGAGATCGCAAGGTGTTCCACGCGAAAGCGCAGCGGGATTGGCGCGACACGGCCCTCGTTCCTGAGAAGGGTTTCATGGCGCGTTTGGCGCATTTGTGGCGCGATTGCGCCTGAGCCGATAGGCCGCGCCCCGCCCCTTGCCGCTGGGCTCCACGACTCCCTTGTCCACAAGTAAGCCCAGGTCGCGAGTTGCAGTCCGCGGCGGACAGCCGGTCACTTGCTGGTACTCCGCGTTGGTCATCTGCCCGTTCGTCTTCAGGCATGCCAGGCTGAGTTGCTGCCGCTCGTTCAATCCCATCGCTGCCACGACCTTTTCCGTCACCCAGTCACGCCACACCGTCGTCACGAACGATCCGCCCTTCTGCTCGAAGTCCGGCTCGCCCAGCCCGCGCGCGACGCAGAGGCAAAGGGGCCAGTGATCACCTGCTACAGATCCAGCGACAAGTCCCTCGCGGCATCGTACGGGATGCGCCGTCCCATCGACGTAGACGTGTAGGCCTTCTCGGCGTGTGACAAGTCGCACACGGCCTTCGACGTCATCGATCCCAGTCGATCGGCCACGCACGCAAGTACCCTCAACTCATCCTCCGAGAAGACGTCGAGCCTCGGCGCTCGGTTGGCGACGAGCACTTCGCCTGACCAGTCATCACCGCACCGCTCCTCCACCTCGACGAGGGCACTCTCGATCACGTCGGCTCTGATGCGTTCATAGTGCTCCGGCACGGGCCCGCGAGGCAGGTGAGAATAGGCAAGGCCCGTGATGGGCGTCGTATGCTCCTTCTGATGCAGGAAGTCGGCATAGAACATGAGCTTCGCCAGCTTGGTGACGAACATGTTCGGCAGCTGGCAGAAGAACAGAATCATCTCCATCGTCTTCCTCAGCGAAAGAGGAGCGTCGCTCTCGTAGGCGGCCGTCGACTCACGAACCAGCAGGCGCTCATAGTCTTCATCGTCACACTCGTGGCTGTCCTCTTCGGCCCTCACTTCATCTAGGCGCCGCTCGACGACGGCTCTCTGTCTGGCCGTCAGACGATCTCCGTTTGCCTGAAGAAGCAGCCGCACGTTCTCAGGGCATTCGGCCATGCGCAGCTGCGCGTCGTGGGCGGCGTCTTGCAGGGAACCGGACTCGTACCGGTGCAGGGTGATCTCGCCCCAACCGAGCAGCAAGGCGAAGGCACGCTGGCCCAGACCCCAGCGCCGGCGGATGCGGGCCATCTCGGCCGGCTGGAGCAGGCCGTGGATGCGTCGGTACTCAGCGAATGCTCGAGCGAGCGTCTCGTCCTCGAACTCGTCTGACCATACGGCCTCACCACACGTCGTGCAGACCGCGACACTCACCGGGACTTCGACCTCCTCGCCACGAACGAGCAGCTTCTCGCGGCGGGCCTTCGTGGTCACCTCGACGTCCTTCATACATGTCGGACAGAATGTCGCGCTCATCGCGTGCCCTCCTCGCTTCCCGCTGACTCTGTCTTCCTGCCGGGTTGGAGCGGTCCGGCTCGGGCCCCCCAACGTAGTCCTCGGGCTTCAAGGCCATGACCAGCGACTGTGCGTGCGTCCGCGTCATGCCGAGCGACAGAAGATTATCCAGGTTCTCGTGGCGTCCAACGAAGATGAAGCGCTCGCGCGCCGCCTGCTTCATCAGTGCAAGGAACAGGACAACCTTGTGTCGCTCTACCACTCGATCCCTTCCGTTATCACAGGATAACGGATATGAAGGCAGCACACAAGAGAAGAGCACGCGGTTCGGGCGCGTCGAGGAGTTGCTGGGGTAGGACGCATGATCCCTTTGAGCCTATCGTGAGCCCATTGGAGCGCGAGCTCTTTCAGCCCTGGGCTAGCCCTTGTCCGAGTCGCGCCAATTTACTCAACACATTGAGTGAATTAACTCAGGGCTATGAGTAGATGCCAATCAGAGGCAGGAGCTAGGTGTCGCCTACCTAACCGCCGTTCCCAAGTAGTACGGCCAGATGAACAGGCCGAGGATCGCTTGCCACCAAATGAGCTTGGCAAAGCCGATCGTGAAGAGCCATCCGATGCACCAGACCGATCCAGTTATGCTGCCTGCTTCCTTCATCCCACGCTCCTCTCACGGTCGCACGCCCATGCTCAGGCATCAGCGCTTGGCGCGGCGCTTGGACTTCGCTACCACCCGAACCGGCGCGGTTGGCAGTATGGTCCAGTCCTCCGGCAAGTCGAAGGCTGAGTGATCCTTCCGCTGGCCTCTTTCCGCCAGCACGGCGCTTCCGCTCTTGCCCGTCCACACCGCGGCCAGTCCAATCATCCCCGTCGCTAGGTGAAGGTCAGGCGATTTCCAGCTCCCACGAATGTCCCTGGTGGGCCTCGGCCTTCGTTGCAGCAGGTAGTAACTGCCCTCGTCGTCGTAGAATAGGAGCCAGATGTGATGTCGGCCCCGCGA
>DYIV01000106.1 GCA_020723435.1 Slackia heliotrinireducens
ACAGCGCGCGGGCAAGCGCCAGGTGCTCTTTGATCCGCGAGTCGGGAGAAACGGAAAGTCTCAAGCAGGTCGATTGCGGCAGTAATCCCGCGAATCGCAAACAACGGCCGTGTCATTGCCGGCCGTTGTCTGACGTTGCATCCCGTTGCCTAGAGGCGACGATGGGATTTGAACCCATGAGCAGGGTTTTGCAGGACCCGACTGCGGCGATTCAGACCCTTGCTCGCCTTTCGCCGGATTCCGTATAAGGGTCTCCTGATTCTGTGCTGTCTGACGGACCCAGACCCTTGACCGTCTTCTGGGGCCAGGCGACGGACAATAACGCGCTCCTATTCAGGCTACCATCGTACCGCGTTTCGCCGAGTTCGATAATGTCTCATGAAGTGGTGTAAACACGGCTTGTGAAAAGAGCCATCGTGTGCTTCCTTGAGTGACCGCCAAGCCACAAAAGGAGGACACGATGGCTGACCCGACTATCCCGGGAGATCACCGGGACCTTGTTGGCATTGATGGGCTACCTTCGCAATATGGGTCTGGAACCCGACGAGGGCTTCCTGGAGGAGGCCCTGCAACAGCTGACCCAGACGGTGGTGGAGCTGGAGGCGGCCAAGCAAATCGGGGCCGGCCGCTACGAGCGCACACCAGAGCGGAAGACCTACCGCAATGGTCACCGGGACCGGGTGTGGGAGACGCGAGTGTGAGAGATCCCGTTGCGGATCCCGAAAGTGCGTGACGGGAGTTACTTCCCGAGCCTGCTGGAGCCCCGGCGGCGGAGCGAGAAGGCCTTGCTGGCCGTGATACGGCAAGCCTACGTCGAAGGCGTGAGCACTCGCCGGGTGGACGATCTGCTGCAGGCGTTGGGACTGACAGGGATCGACAAGAGCCGGGTATCGCGGATCTGCAAGGAGCTGGACGAGGTGGTGGAGCAGTTCCGGAACCGGCCGCTGGAAGGGACGTATCCCTTTGTCTGGCTGGATGCGCTCTATCTGAAGGTGCGGCACAACCACCGCATCGTCAGCCAGGCGCTGGTGATCGCCACGGGGGTGCGAGAGAACGGGGAACGGGAAGTGCTGGGATTTGCCCTGGGCGCCAGCGAGGAAGAGGCTTTCTGGCTTGATTTCCTGCGCAGCTTGGTCCGCCGCGGGCTCAAGGGAGTGCAACTGGTGACCAGCGATGCCCACGAGGGCTTGAAGAAGGCGTTGGGGAAGGTGCTGGCCGGGGTGAGCTGGCAGCGCTGCCGGATGCACTTCATGCGTAACCTGTTGGCGCATGTGCCCCGGGGGGACAAGTCGATTGTGGCGGCGGCCGTGCGAACGATCTTCGCTCAGCCCGATCGGCAGGCGGCCGGCGTTCAACTGGCGGAAGCGGTGCAGGCCATGCAGCGCCGCTGGCCGAAAGCTGCTGAGCGCTTGGAGAAGGCCGAGGCTGACATCCTGGCCTACATGGTCTTCCCCCCGGAGCTCTGGACGCGGATCTACTCGACCAATCCGCTTGAGCGGCTCAACAAGGAGGTCAAACGGCGGACGAACGTAGTGGGCGTCTTTCCCGACGGCTCTTCGGCGACTCGCCTGGTGGGGGCTGTCCTGCTCGAGATCGCCGACGAGTGGCAAGTCGGGAGACGGTACTTCAGCCTGGAGGCGATGGCCAGGGTGATCGAACCGCAGCCGTTGCTGGTTGCTGAGCCCGTAGCTTTTCACCTGGCACCCGTTCACTGATGACACGGATCGCGACTCGATGACACCGTGGAAGCACACATCAAACTACACCACTTGACATGACGTGAACTGATCGCGCGGGGAGCCAGGGGCCTATGGCGGGCCCTTCGCCCGTACGGTCGGAGGCCGCACTTGTCCAGACAATTGTGGGAAGGATCACTATGTTGACACGAAGCGCGCTAAGCCCGTACCATGAGTGTGCCGTTGCATGGCATTTTCGGAGGACTGGCCCTTGAGGGTCGCGGCGCGAAACGGAGGTGTAACCCTTAGGGTCGCAGCAGAGGAATGGGCCACGCGCGGGATAGGGGTCGCGGTTGGCGCCTGAGTTTGCGTGAAGATAGGTCGCGTCGTGGAGGGCGGCCGAGAATTCAGCAAGGTGTCCGGCGGGGCAGCCCTCGTGGGCTTGGCACCCTTAGGTCTCGCGCTTCGTAAGGAGGATAACATGCTTCGAAGGCTCGCCGTCCTGTGCAGTCTTGGAACACTGCTCTTTGGACTCCAAGTGCCGGTCGTCTACGCCCAGCCCGACCCGCCGCCTGACAAACCGTGCCCCGTCGAATTCGTAGGGCCAAGGATCTCGGCTCCACGGGGAGGGTATATCGAGGCCGAATACGGCTTCGATGAGGGCTGCCGACCTGTGTTGATCGCGCTCCGGACAGGGTCTCTGCCGATTCCAAAGGATGAACAGAAGCCGATCGACACTGACACTGGGGACGCTGTCTACAGTGGCTCCGAGTGGCTGGCGAATTGGCCTGCGCCTTTAGCAGCCCTTGCGGCCGCCACGACTAACGTGTGCCACACGGAGACTTGGGAGACGGACCTCGTTTACCTGCGCACCACGCAGGTCCAGAACGATACGAGATACACCTGGACCGGGAGTGCCATCACCTCGTGGGGTGTGACCGCCACCAAGAAGATCTATTTTACATGGTGGTACATATCCTCCGGACCATCAGCCAGCTACTCCTGGAACCCCCAACCTACCAACCTCACCGGGAAGGCCAAGGCATCCTTCTACTGCAACGGAGGACCGTTCTGCGCGGGCGGGCCCATGTACTCCATCACAATGAATGCCTACACCTACGTCAACAAGAGCGGGGGGTGCTCGGGGAGTGGTACCTACTCTGGCACGGTCATCCCGGGGGGACACGTCTTGTACCGCACCTGGAAGGACTGAAGGTTCGAGACAGTCGATTATGTATCGGGACGAGACGGGGAAGCCTGACGGAGGCAGTAAGACCGGGCGATGTGGCCTACGCCCTTGACGGCTACACTTGGTCATCGGGCCGCGCTCCACGCGCCGGTCGCCCGCCTGACGGAAGAGGCCCGATCTGAGTTTAGGAGCTCACCGAGAACCTGTTATTCGAGGAGAAGCCCGAGGAGAGGTAGGCGAAGGCATGAAGGATCAGGCTGTGAGAGCAGGGATCCCCAACGGGCGTGGTCCTCATAGGATGGCTCGAGTACTCGTGTTTGTGAGTGCCGGGTGGACCTGCCTAGCCCTCCTCTTCGTGTACGGTGCGTATTTTGGTGTGAGCGGCTGGTTCACCGGGACGGAGCCCGTGCCATCGCTCCGGGGAGTACTAGGGCTGGTCGCTGTCGGCGGGGGATATTGGGTGATTGGGCTCCTTTCCGTGCTATTCCACTGGATAGCCCTTCGGGCCGTCGGTTCCCAGTCGAGCCCGCCGCCCCATCCGCGACGAAGGCTGGCCTTGGCTGCGGCGGGCATGATGGCAATATCCGCGGTGAGCGCGTTCACAATTGGGCTGTTCCTGTTGCCCTCCACTGTCCTGCTCTTGGGAAGCGCAATCGTTTTCCGCCCCAGCATGATTTCAAAGAAATCCGCTTGATCCGCGCGATTCCCGGCGTGGCATCCGCGCGCCCGATCAGCGCCAGCTCCTGATCCCGTCGGGTCGGCGCGTTCCATTGCGTATGTCGGACAGCCGGGACCGGTCGCCGGGGGTCTGGATGTCCGCCGTTTGTCAATGGCCGCCCGCATTGAGCCACCCATGATCGCCTTGATGTAAGCCACTCTCCGAGTCAGGCTGTCTGGTTCTGAAGTGACTCTTGGTGGTGGATCCTGTGGCACAGCTGAGGGGTAGTTGGCCCTCTCCTTTGTGTGGGTTCGCTGCCGGTAGCTGGCCCCGCGAATGATGAGCGTGTGGGCATGGTGCGTGAGTCGGTCCAGGGCAGCGCTGGCCAGCAGGTTGTCGCCGAAGACATCGGCCCACTCTTCGAAGGCCCGATTGCTCGTGACGATCATTGAACCGCGCTAATAACGCTCGCTGATGATCTGGTAGAGATCCTGAGCTGCCTGAGGCGAGAGCGGCAAGAGACCGAAGTCGTCCAAGACCAGAAGGTCGGCCGCCAGGACCCTGGCGAGCAGGCGAGGCTGGGACCCACTGGCGCGGGCGGCATGCAGATCCACCAGGAGGCGCTGGGTGGATCGAGACAGCACCCAGTAGTCGCGCTTGAGGGCCCCAAAGGCGATGGCATCGGCCAGGTGGGCTCTTATCCACTCCCGTCGGACCGCAGATCAGGAGGTTCTCGTGGCACAACTTGACGCTGGCGGCCTCTCGCCGCAAGACGGCGCTGGCCAACTGGTTAACCGGGGATCTCCTCCTTCGATTCCGAGACCACGTCTTGCCGCTCGATGTGCCCGTGATAATAACTTGGGGCGCTCTGGTCGCCCGCACGGAGGCGGCGGGGAAGAAGATCCCGGCGATCGACTCGCTCCTCGCGGCAACAGCAGCCCTGCATGGGCTTGCCCTGGCCACACGCAATGTCCGGGACTTCGAGCCCACTGGCATATCCATCGTCAATCCTTGGGAGTCTCGGGCATGATCTCCGCGAAGGTCACTACCAAAGGTCAGATCACCATCCCCAAGGAGATCCGGGACTACCTCAAGCTGAAGCCCGGTAACCGCATGCTTCCCATCCCCAGGGGAGGGGAGGTCATCCTGTGTCCTGTTGCGCAGACGCTCCTCAACCTGCGGGGCAGGGTGAAAGCCAGTGGGCAGCCCGAGGATCTCGACAACGTGCGTAGGGAGACGAAGAGAGTAGCTTCCAGGAACCTTGCCCAAGGATGACGCCGGAAAGCGCCAGATAGAGACAATACCCGCTCGGTCCTTCATCTCGTCCGTGAACACGGGAGAGGCCATCGCCGCTCCCGTGCCTTTTCGGCTCGAAAGGAGGTCCCCTTATATGTAGGACAGCACATCGCCGTCCGCTCGATTTCCAAGCGCTCCGGCCGAACCGCCTGGCTCGTGTATCTACCCTGCAATCCCCGCTGCTCTGTGCTCGATGAGTTCGCCAGCGAGGCAAACACCGACCGCGTCGCCGAACTGATTGAAATCTGCTTCGGTGGAAGCTACGCCGCTGCGTGTCGCCGCGAGGCGAGGCGCATTGCGCACCAGGAATACGCCGATGGAGGATACGAATGTCCCTAACTGAACTCTAGGCCAGCGTCAACCTCGAACGCTTGCTTCCCGAGGTGCCGCGCTTCTTCCCCAGCTTCGAGGCTGTGTTGGGTGAGATCCTGCAGAACGCCCACCGTTCCGGAGCGACGGAGGTGCGTGTCGTTCGCAACGCCCAGAACAACACCATCACGTTCATCGACAACGGCTCCGGTCTGGATAACCCCGAGCGCTTGCTCAAGGTGGGCGATGTCGGCTGGGACGAGTCGATCGTGATCGACCCAGCCGGCATGGGCGCCTTTGCGACCCTTCGGTCCGAGTTCGTCCGCCGGGTGACCCGGAAGAAGTACTCGGCAGAGGAGAAGGTCCGGATCGTGCTGGAGGGCTTGCACGGCGAGACCAGCGTCGCCGCCCTGTGCCGGCGGGAAGGCATACCGTGAACCACTACTATCGGTGGAGCAAGGACTTCCTCGAGGTCGGCAAGCAGCGCCTAGTGTGGGTGACGCAAAGCGCCGGACCGACACACGCCAGGCAACCGAGATGCGAGCGGAGCTCGAGCGGGTGCCACGGGCCTGCGCCTTGGGCAGGCAAGCAACTGGCGGCCGAGCTGTCGCTCAGGAATCGGGTGCTCAAGAGAAGCTTGCTGGGCAAGGAGCCGCCTGGGAAAAACGATCCGGCACTTCCCGGCCGAGAAGCGCGAGATCATCCACCTGGCGGAGCACTCCGCCTTATCAGTGGGTCGCACGCTGGACGGGTTGGACATGCCGCGTAGCACCTTCTGCCGGCGGTCCCGGCAGTACCAGCAAGCAGGAGAGCAGGGGCTGGAACCGCAGCCGTCAAAGCGACGGCAGTTCTGGAACCGGCTACCGGAGCCGGCGTGCGACCAGATCGTCGGGATGGCCCAGGCGAAACCGGAGAAGTCGTCTCAGGGTAGGCCGCTTGAGTGACGGGGGGCAGTCGACAGCGTGAACCGCGGACCGCGATCACAAGCCACGCGGCCTAGGCACTAGGAGCTAGATTCGTCACGTGGGCACGAGATGTGTTGTCTGATGTTGCCTGGGTGAGGGGGCACGGGCGAGACCCCTATCCACTCCTCGCGCCTATGCCCCTCGTACGCAATCGACAAAGACGGCAAAGGGTCTCGGTAGATCCACGAGACCCTCAGCCGCGTTCTTGCGATGCCCCCTAATCAGGAGGCGACGGAGGGATTCGAACCCTCGGTCCGGGTTTTTTTTGCAGACCCTTGGGCTATCAGAACACCCGAAGACCAATCGCGGATCCCCCGCATTGACGAAGGCCGGCTGCCATCCCCCGCCTGACAATTCGGGATGGTGGAGTCTTACCTACACGTCCGGGCTTCCGATCGTGGACATCAACGCTGATCCGACGGGCTACCCACAAGGACAGGGGTAGGCGCCCACTCTTGGGATCTCATCAGGTCTGGTGATAGCGGGATC
>DYIV01000107.1:0-1803 GCA_020723435.1 Slackia heliotrinireducens
GTTCACGACGAACGTGAAGAGGCCAAGCGTGAGAATGCGCAGCGGAATCGACAGCAACATGACGATCGGACGGATGAATGCGTTCACCAGCCCGAGGACGAACGCCGCGAGCAGCGCGTAGGCGAAGCCGTTCACGCTAATGAGCCATCCGTCGGTGACGGAGGCCAGAAGGAAGATGATAAGAGCGTTTCCGATCAGTCGAACGAGCCATTTCATCGGCATCTACATCCCATAGACGATGGCCAGAACGATCATCACCGCGGCGAAAGCCAAGACAGTGGCGAGTATTCCCATCAACGCGGCCGCATAGGCGCGCGCCGTCGTGAACTCCTCTACCGCCGCCAGACCTCGGCCGTAGATGACGACCTGCCAAGCGGGCGCCGCGATCACGCCTAGGAACGGCACCGCCCACAGAACCGTCGGAGCCAGCGAGCAGTCGAAGGCGAGTATCTCACGTCTGAACTCTCCCTTGCCGCGCAGCAGTCTCGCCACGCCGATCGAGGTGAAGAACTCGACAAAGAGCAGAAGGACGATGACGCCCAAGGAGAATGGCAAACCCCACACCGCGCTTTCATCGAGGGGAGCGCCTTCAGTCGACGAGGCGAGATAGTTGAGGCCGACGTTTGTCAGAACACCGAGGAAGAAGCCGAGGATGCCGGAGATGACGCCGACCGTCGCCCCTTCGAGAAGATGCTCCTCGGTGGCGTGCTCGAAGAAACGCCTCGGGGTGAAGACGATGTCTTTGAACATGCCCCAGGGATCGGTGACGCGGGCTATCTCGGGCGCCTGCTCGGTGTGCTCCTCGGTCATGGGGGTCAGTTCGACGCGGCCGACCGCCGGTTCCTGCCTACTGCCCCTGAGGCCAGACCAGGTTGCCCGTCTTGTCGATGTAGCCCTCCTTGCCGCGCAGCGCGACCGGAGCGGCCCCGCCGTCGAACGGCAACGCCTCATCGAACTGGGGCTCGATGACCACATCACCCTCTGTGTCGACGTAGCCCCAGCGGCCTTCGACCTTGACCGCGGCCAGGGCTTCCGAGAAATCGGCCGCGCCTTCGAAGCGAGCAGGGATGACCATCCTGCCGCCCCGGTCGATGAAGCCGTACTTGTCGCCGTCCTTCACCGGCGCAAAGGCGCTCTTGAAATTGCCGCCCTTGGCGAACCGCGGCTCGACGACGAGCTTGCCCGTCTTGTCGACGTAGCCGATGCCGCCCTGCCCTCTGTCCGGTGGCTCGGGAAGGACCAGGGCAAGACCCTCTGAGAAGGAGGCCGCGTAGTTGTACTTGAAGGGGATGACGACCTTGCCCGACTTGTCGATGTAGCCCCACTTGTCTTTCGACTTGACCGCGGCCAGGCCGTCGTGGAAGTCGCCGGTTGTCGTGCCTGCCTGAAGGGTGAAGATCTCGAAGGCCGGCTTGATCACCATTCTGCCGGTCGTGTCGATGTAGCCCCATTTGGGGATAGGCGCCGCCGAGGCCACCCCCTTCTTCGACACGCCGCCTGACGGCGCGCCGAGCGTCACGGCCGCACGCCCCTCGAAGAAATCCCCGACCATCTCGTACTTGGCCGCGATGATCGTCTTGCCGGTCTTGTCGATGAAGCCCCACTCCGTGCCGACCTGGAGTCCGGCTATGCCCTTGCGGAAACCTCTCGTCCCGGCTTGCGTGGCCCTCTTGAGCCTGATGACGCTGCGGCCCGTCTTGTCGATGTAATCGACGCCGCCGGCGACTCCGACCCGAGCCAGCCCGTCGCCGAAGTTGCGTGCCCATTGGTAGCGCGGGGCAATGACGATCTGCCCCTCTTTGT
>DYIV01000107.1:1813-6580 GCA_020723435.1 Slackia heliotrinireducens
GATGTAGCCGGCCTTCTTGCCCACTTGAACCGGGAAGAGGGGCCATCGGCTGGCGAGTCTGGGAGGGCCGCAGGAAGAGAGAAGGATGGCCGCGGTGATCGATGCCGCCAGGGCGCAGACTATGGCCATGCCGCGCAGGCGTGCACCGCCGAGGCGCGCTGAAACCGTCATTCTCATCGATCTGCCTCCCTTGCGCTGCCGCCATTCTGCCTGCTCATCCGGCCCAGTCCTTCTGCCCTGGAGAGCCCTGCGGTACAGCCTCCTACTCCGAGTCCCGCCCGCCCTCGAGTTCGAGCAGTCTCTCTTTCCAGCCCGCGGGCCCGCTCCAGCCGCCGATCGTGCCATCGCTCGCCACGACCCTGTGGCACGGAACCACGATAGGCAGCGGGTTGCGCGCCAGCGCCGTGCCGACCGCGCGGGCCGCGCCCACCTTTCCCAGACAAGATGCTACCCATTTGTAGCTGCGCGTCTCGCCGTGCGGTATCGCCTGTATCATCAGATAGACGTCTCGATGGAACTTCGGCACAGCCTGCAGATCGAGCGGCATGTCGTCGGGGAGCCGCTTGCCTTCGAAGTATTGCTTGATGGCACGGGCGCCTGAGGTCCGACGGTCGGGTTGCGCGTTCGGGAACTCGGCGAGCACCTCCTTGACGACGGCACGGCGATTTCGCCGGGGCAAGACGACGCGACAGACGCCGCGCTCGCTCGCGACAACCGCCCCCACGCCGTGATCGGTGTTGTACGTCGTGTACCAGTGCATGTGCCCTATGTGTCCCGCATTCCTCTTGGCCTTGCCGTGGCGAATACGCAGAGTCAGCTCGCGGCGCTGTGGAGGTGTCGGTAGAGTGAGTGTGCCACGCCGGCGGGAATGCCGGGCACGGCACGGAGTGCGTCCAGATCTGCGTTGGCGATCGCCTTGTTCGAACCGAAGTACGCGAGTAGCAGCTTCTTCCTCGCCGGCCCTATTCCTTCTACATCGTCGAGAATGGATTTGCTCATCCGCTTGCCGCGCAGGTTTCTGTGGTAGGCGAGTGCGAAACGGTGCGCTTCATCGCGAACGCGTTGGATCAGATGTAGTTCGTCTGAGCCCGCCGCCAGACGCACCGGCTCTTCACGGCCCGGGAGGAAGACCTCCTCCTCACGCTTGGCCAGCGCCGCCAGAGGGATGTCACCAACGCCGATCGCCGCCTCTGAGGCCGCGGCCGCCGTCGCCATCGCCTCAAGCGCCGCTGACAACTGCGGCTTGCCGCCGTCGACGATCACCAGATCCGGCCGCTCGCCAAACTTGCGTGGGTCGATGTCCGCCAGACGCGCCAGGCGTCTCGACACCACCTGCTTCATCATCTCGAAGTCGTTCTGGCCGCGCACTGCTCTGATGCGAAAACGCTTGTACGCCGACGGTTTGGCCGTCCCTGCAACGAATACCACCATCGATCCGACCGCGCTCGTTCCGGCGATCTGCGAGATGTCGAAGCACTCGATGCGCATCGGCGGCTTCGCCAAGCCGAGCTCTCTCTGCAGCGCTGCCAGCGCACGATTCGCCCGCTCCTCTTCGTAGTGCGTCTTCGCCTTGTAGCGGGAAAGAGCCAGCTCGGCGTTGTGATAGGCCATCTCGACCAGCTGCTTCTTTGCGCCCCGCCGGGGAACCTCAAATCTCACGCTCCGGCCGCGCAGTCTCCCGAGCCACTCGCCCAGGACCTCATCGTCGACGGGCACGATAGGAAGCAGTATCCGCGCCGGAATGTGTCCGGCCGACAGGTAGTAAGTCTTGAGAAACCCGGCGATGACCTCGCTCCGGGCGTCCTCGATTCCCCTGCTAAGTATGAACTCCTCAGTGCTGACGATCTTGCCCTCACGCACGGCGAAGAGCTGCGCGCAGACTATCTCATCCTCGATGGCGACGGCGATGATGTCCTGGTCCAGGCGACTCTCGGAGACTATCTTCTGGCGCTCGCGCACGTGCTCCGCGGCACGGATTCGGTTGCGCAGCATGGCCGCACGCTCGTACTCCGTGGCGGCCGAGGCCCGCCCCATCTCTGTCCGCAGCCGCGAGATCACCTTCTCCTGCTTCCCGTCGAGAAAGGAGACGATCTGATCGATCATCGTCCCGTAGTCCTCGGGGGTCACCGCCCCGATGCACGGGCCCAGGCAGCGCTCGATGTGATAGTCGAGACAAGGGCATCCCGTCGACTTGCCCGGCTCGACCCCGCGGCAGCTGCGGATGGGGAAGATCTTCCGCAGCGTCGCCACGGTCTCCCGGACCGCCTTGGCGTTGGTGTACGGCCCGAAGTAGCGGGTGCCTTTCTTGTGGCGCTCGCGCGTCCAGCGAACGCACGGGTAGTCGGAGTCGAGGTCGATCGCGATATACGGATAGCTCTTGTCGTCGCGGTAGTTGATGTTGTACGGCGGGCGATGCTGCTTGATCAGGTTGACCTCGAGAATCAGGCTCTCTACCTCGCTGTCGGTCACGTAGAAGTCGAGATCGGCGATGTGGGAGATCATCAGGCGAACCCTGGCGTCGGCGTGGGACTTGGTGAAGTAGGAGCGGACGCGTTTGCGCAGCGAACGTCCCTTGCCGACGTAGACGATCCGGTCGTCGGTGTCCTTGAAAAGATAGACGCCTGGACTGTCCGGCAGCGTCGCCAGCTGCTTGCTTAGACGATTTCGAGGCATATGAGCATTCTAGCGGAAGGACAAGCGCGAGTCAGAGCGGGAGCCGTTGGAGGAGAGTGCTACCGCGAGCCCTCCGGAGGCTCACTGTCCGATGGAGGCTCCGGTGATTCCGACGGCTGGTCCGATGGAAGCTCTGGCGACTCCGACGGCTGCTCGGACTGGGGCTCCGGGGATTCCGGCGGCCAACTGGGCGCCTGCTGTGCGCCCGGCTCCTGCGGCGGCCACGACGGCACGGACTGCTCTTGCTGCGGCGGCCACGTCGGGGCCTGCGCCGGGCCCTCGGCCTGCTGTGACTGCCAAACATTCCAGGCGGCCTCTTGATCGTCGGTTAGGCCATCCGCCCGAGGCGCAGCGGGTTGAGCGGGAGCCGGCGGTGTCTGCTGGGCCTCCTGCGCTGGGGGCTGCCCAGCCGGTGGCGGTGGCGGTTGCTGGGCCTCCGGCGCTGGGGGCTGCTGAGCATAAGGCTGCGGAACGCCAGGCTGGCTCAGGACCGTCGGCGGCTGCTGGGCGCTGGAACCGACGGCCGCGCTCAGACCGGCGGGCGACGCTATTTGTGTCCCGGTCACCACCGGTGCGGCGGTTTGTCCCGCCTCGGCCTCGGCCCTCTTCTTCTTGGCGGCCTTCTTTCGCGCTCGCCTCTTCGAGAACCAGCTGATGAGCGCGAGCGCTCCCACGGTCGGGACGAAGAAGGCCAGGACGATCAGCGCCCACATTCCAATCTGATTAAGAAGCGGCGTGCGCGCCTTGGCGCTGCCGGGCTCGACGTCGACGGCGTCGGACCACTTGTCGATGCTGCCCTGCTTCGATTGATCCGACGGTTGCGATTCGACTTCCGGCGCCGGGACCGTGCCGGTCGCAATCCCTCCCTCGCCGGTAGACGTCGCCGTCAAGCTCGGAGAGCTCGTCGTTGAGGAACTCGTGCCGCCGCCCTCCGGGTCGAGAGCGGGGTCGGTCGGCACGTACTCGCTCCCCGGCCCGACGGCGAAATGCCAGCCACTCATGGTCGACGTGTTGCCGGCGCGATCGGTCGCCTGGACCGTGACGCTGTGTTTCCCCTCGTCGAGCGTGCCCGCGTCGGCGGCTACCGCGACTCCGCTGACGCGCGTCGTCTTGGAGGCGCCGTCGACCCTTACCTGCACGTTGCCCCCGACGACTCCGGTACCCTGAGCGTCGTCTATCGTGAATCTGATCTCCACCGGACTGCCCTCCGGCAGAGAGCTGTTGGGAGACGGCCTAAGACGCGAAAAGGCGGGCCCCGCTCGCGATGCGCTGCGCATACTCGCGGAGTGTGGAATCGGGAAGGCTCGGAGCGCCAGCGCCGGGATTGCTTGCACCGTCATGAAGAGCGGATTCTGCTCGGAGGATGCCGTGTACCGCATCGATCCGTTCAGGCTCTGGAAGGCGCACAGTCTGTTGATGGGGTTGCTTCGGCCCTTGCGCCACGCGCGCCCGGTCACTCCCTCGCGGGCGGCCACGAGCGCCTGGGCGACCCACGAGGTCGAGGCCGTGTCGCTCGCCCCGCTCGCGTAGCCGAAGCCACCGTCGGAGCGTTGCCTCGCGCGCAGATAGGAGACGGCCGAGTGAATGACGCTCGAGTTCGAGCTCTCTCCCGCCGCCACGAGAGCTTCGATCACCGCGGCGGTGTCGTTGGTGTCGCTTGCGGCGCTGGGTGCCCATCCCCAGCCGCCATCCGCATTCTGCTGGCCCTTCAGCCAGCGAACCTGATCGTTCGTGACCGCCTCACCGGCCGCGCGAAGAGCGATCATCCCCCAGGTGTGGGAGTTGATCGCGCCGCCGATCCTGTCGCCACGGCTTCCGTCGGCGTGCACGTCCGCCTGGATCTTGGCGATCAGATCGACGCCGCCGAAGCTACGCGGGTTCTTGCCGGCGGCGGCGGCTGCGAGAACCGTGCGCGCGTAATCCGTCGTCGTGCGCCATCGGGACGAGGAACGGGACAAGAATGTCACCGGTGAGTTTGGGCCTCGTCGCCAGGTGTTCGGGTTCTCCCCGGCGGCGGCTATGGCAACGATGGCCCACGCCGTGAGCTGCTCCGAACTGCCCTTTCCGCGTTCGCCCAGTCCTCCGTTGGCGAAC
>DYIV01000108.1 GCA_020723435.1 Slackia heliotrinireducens
CAGCGTTTGACCATGAAGACGTTGTAGCGGTACTCGACCTCGACGGAGTGCGTTCCTTCAGTGGCGGGCAGCCACACTCGCTGATTCCTCGCGTGAGCGTCCCACACGCTCCAGGCGCCGTAGTCGATCCTGTAGCGCATGCTCGTGGCGCCGGAGAAGAAGCTCGTCAGAGTCACGTCGGGCGTGTGCGTGTAGGCGGCGCCTCCGTTCAGATACATGAGGGGCGGCTCGTAGGCGCCCATGTCCGGGAGCGCGTTATCGTCCCCGTCTCCATCCTGCGGACGCGGCACGCCGTCACGGTCGTGGTCGGGCGAGGTCGCCGGGTTGGCGCTGTCGATGCAGGGCGAGCCGGGCGAGAGGTTGTAGTCGCCGGCGGCCTCATCGACAAAGAGCGGATCGGCGCTGATATTGCCGGCGCCCGCCGTGTCGTCGGGAGTGGAGATGTCTGAGTAGGTGGCGGCGACATTCTGCAGGTCGTCCACGATCCCCGCAGACGTGTTGTTCCAGATGATGCAGTTTGAGATCGCGCCGCCGAATGTGGCCTCCCCAAGGATGCCGGAGCCTCCAGGAGGGCTCTGGTTAGCGGTGTTGCCCGCGATCGTGTTGCCCACGATGCTGGTTGGCGCTCCCGCGGCGGACAAGTAGACGCCGCCACAGCGCTGGCCGGTGTTGTCGCATACGACGTTGTTCGTCACCGTGGCGTCGCCGTCGGTGATCGCAAGGCCGCCTCCGTTTGTGGCCCAGTTGTCGCGAATCGTGTTGCCGTCGATGGTCGGGTTGCCGCCCTGGGCGCGTATCCCGCCGCCGGACGACCACACATCCGTCGCCGAGTTGCCCTCTATCCAATTCCCCTTGATCGTGCCGCCGGGCGCGTTCCAGGTGTAGATGCCGCCGCCCCAGACGCCGCTGTTCGCCGTGACCGTATTCTCCAGGATAATCGGGGAGGAAGCGCCCGTGACAAGGATGCCACCCGCGTTGTTGGAGCTGTTGCCGGTGACGCAGGTGTGAGAGATAGTTGGGTGCGCATTGACGCAGACGATGCCGCCACCGCCACCTCCGCCACCTCCCCCCGTGATGGCGAATCCATCGATCGTCGCCGAGGCATTGACGCTGTCCGCACGCACGACTTCGCAGGCGCCGGTGCCGGAAAGTGTCGTATCGGTCGAGCCTTCGCCCTGCAGCACGACACTCGACTTCAGCTTGATGGGGAAGGTCTCACCTGTCGTGGCCGCCGAGTAGGTCCCGGCCGCCACCTGGACCGTCGTATCGGCGGTGGCTTCGGTCATCCCCTTGGTCACGCTCTTGTAGGGCGCTTCGTTGGATCCGGTGCCGGTCGTGTCGCTGCCTCGCGCCGCGTCGACATAGATGTGTCCCGGCGCGGACCAGCGCCGCACGTTGATGAGGACGGTCTCGGTGTCCGAATCACCGTCCTTGTCGGTTACGGTGAGAGCAGCGGTGTAGCTGCCATGGTCGGCATAGGTATGGGTGGTCTCGAACGAGCCGAAGTAGACATCGAAGAAGGAATCGGGCGTGCCGTCGCCCCAGTCGAGCCTGGCGGTGTGCGTGTCGTCGGCGCCGGGGTCGGTGACGGTACCCGCGACACTGCAGACCTGGCCCTCGAAGGGATCGGAGCCGGGATCGAAATGGGTGATGGTCGGGGCGACGTTTTGCACCGTCACATCGATTGTCCCAGTATCCGAATCGCCGTCGTTATCGGTCACGGTCACAGTGACTGTCCTCGTGCCGTCGTCGGCGTAGACGTGTGTCGCCGTGACAGTGCCGGCAACACCGGCGGTCGTAACCTGCGACGTGATTCCGGCCGGCTCGGGTGGCGTGCCATCGCCCCAGTCGACGACCGCCGTGTGCGTGTCGTCGGCCCCGGCGTCGGTGAAGGGTACCTCGAGCTTCGTGTTGCCCCCTTCAACGGGCGGCGACGGCTCCACGCTGGGCGGGAACTCGAGCTTGGGCGCACGATTCTCGGACTTCCACTCCACGCTCTTCTTGATGGAGACCTTCTCCGGGTTGAACATGACCGTGATATGGGCGGTGCCGGTGGTATTGACGGCGAACTTGTGGAGGGCGCGGGCCGTCGCCGTGCTGTTGTGGGTGATGGTCGCCGGCTCGGAGGGGGTCCCGTCCCCCCAGTCGATCTCGGCCTCGGGGGTCATGTAGTCGGGATAGTCCAGCGTTGCGGCCATTTCGATGTCGTCGCCTTCGTAGATGGTTCCATCCGGCTCCGGACTGGTAAGGGTCATGTCGAGGATCTCCGGCGGTGCGTAGACGATGACCTCAAAGGTGTCGCAGTCATTGCGCGCCCAGGGACCGTCCTCGGTGACACGCAGGCGCGCGAGGTAGCTCTTGGGGCATTCGCTGGGATCGGGCGAGTAGGCGTGAGTCGGCTCTTCGCTCGGGTCGGTCGTCTCGTGATCGAAGGTGCCGTCACCGTCGAAGTCCCACTCGTACTTGGCGATGGTCCTGCGCGGGCTGGTCGTCACGGATCTGCTGGCGTCGAACGTCACCTCGCCGCCGCATGTGATTTCCGGGCTATCGGCGTTGGCTACGGCGACGGGCCTGGGCTCGAAGATGGAGGGAGTTAGCGTGAGGACTGAGAGGGTTGAGCTGCCCAGGCGGTCGGTGCCCGGGCCGACGGGCCATCCGCCGTCGGTCTCTTGATTTGCGATCAGATAGTCGGAGTACTCGTCGAACCAGTCGTGGGAGCCCATATATGCCAGCTCAGGCTTGAGGCTGCGGGCGCCCTTCTGCGTGCTGTAGATGGCGACGTAGTTGCCGAGGTTCTCACCGGGATCGTCCCAGTGTGTGTCGATGAAGGCGGTGGCCGCCGTGACGCGGGGATCAAGAACTGACGTGCCGAGATAGGCATGGCCGACCAGTCCCGCTCCGCCGGTCTTGTCAATGTTGGGATAGTCGTCCGGGCTGGTGTCGCCGAATCCGCCGAACAGCGCGCCGGGCTCGGTGTTCTGGCTGTAGGTCAGCCACGGCTCAAGCTCGGTCCCGACCCACGCCGGAGCGGCGATTCCGAGATCCTCTTCCGCCGCCATGAGCGCCAGGATCGGATACTGGGAGAAGGAGTTGCGACTGGGCGCCACGTTGGCGAACGTGCCCCAGGCGCCGCCGGGCACCGGATCCTCGTTCTGCGCCCAGGCGATATAGTCGACCATGTCCCGCGCGATGTCGCCGTAGGTTCGGCCCAGAACGCCTGTCCCTCCGACCGTCGCGACATGGTCGGGGTCGAGGCTTGCGGCCAGCGCCGTCAGAATGAGTGGCTGGTTGACCATCTCATCGCTGCCCAGGCAGCTCAGACCGATGCCGTTGCCGTTGGAGTCGGGGTCGCCGGCGGGCTGCGGTCCGATCGCCACGGCGACCAAGCGCGTCAGCAAGTGATTCAGGCCGCGCTCCGCCGCGTAGGCGTAAGCGTAGTCGTCGGGGCTGGCGTCCGGCCGATGGCCCTGCACCTCCATGGCGAGGACTGCCCGGGCCGTCGGCGCGATGTCGCTGCCCGGCGTGCCCCAGTAGCCGAACTTCTGGTCGTCTTCGTCGTAGCGGGTCTGATTCTGATGGAGGAACCACAGGCCCTCGAGGACCGATTTCTCGATGTCGACATCTCTGGAGACACCCTTGTGTACAACTTGACTCGTGTCGCTGGGCTCTTCTCCGTTCTCGTAATGCGCCGTCGCGGAGACATCTTCGGTGGTACCCTCCGGGGCAGGCGTGAGCGTCTGCTCCTTGGAGGCGGTCTTGGATGTGGGATCGGACGGAGGGGGAGCCGGCGTCGTGGACTCTTGGCCCCCGATGCTCCAGGTCCAACGCGTGATGGCGTCGCCGCAGTTCGTGTTGGAGTCGCGAGAGATCGCCTTGAACAACGTAGGATGCCCGTTGTAGGTGGGCTGCGGGCCGCCGCCCGGTCCGGGCACGAAGATGACGGATGGCTCAGCCATCGCGGTCGAGGCGAAGAGGAATCCGGCCGCCAGGCCGAAGGAGAGTCCGGTCGCAATCCCGACCGCGAGAAGTGCAAGTGAGGGTAGTCTCGGGTGTCTGATGCGATCCGCGCGCGCCGTGCCAATCATCGTCGGCTCCTCTCCCCCTCCAGTGATATCACTGTCGGCTTGTGAGCGCAACCGCTCCGAGTAACCGCCCTGAGCGCCTGAGCGCTGCCGCATGTCCCTCGCCGTCCAGGACGGATAGCTCTCCGGCTCGTCCGGCTCCGATCGGAGCAGCCGGCCGGCGCGTGTTCAGCGCAAGGCAGGAGGCGCGCGCGATGCAGTAGAAGAACTCCTTCAGTCTGGCTGGAGATACTCGCTTCGGGCCGAGACGTGGAGTTGGAGGGCTTTCGAGAGGGGAACCATGACGCGACGGGTCATCACGACACGAGTCTCCAAGCTCCGGCTGCTCGCCGTTTCGCTTCTGCTTGGCGTCGGACTGCTGATTGCCGGCTGCGGCCCGCGGCAGAGCTCCAAGCCCGCCCCGGCGCCCGAACCGAAAGGGAACGGCTCCGAGTCGGTGGGCACTGTCTCGGTCGCGAAGGATGATGATGGCGGTACGGTCAGGCTGTCCACTGGGCAGACTCTGGTCGTTGGGCTCGACTCCAACGAGACGACCGGATTCCGGTGGGAGGTGACCGGGCTCGACGAAGGAGTGCTCGAGCAGGACGGCGAGTCCGAGTATGAGACAACCGGTGACCCCGACGCCATGGGAGCCGGCGGCATCGAAACGTTCCGGTTCAAGCCGGTCGCCGCCGGAACGACACGGCTGGAGATGATCTACGCGCGGCCCGATGACGAAGAAAGCAGCACCGAGACGTTCTCGCTCGAAGTGATAGTGAAATGATAGTACGGTGACGAGGCAGGAGGAGGCGGGCATGGGAAAGAGGAGATTCAGACGGACGCTCATCGCGTCGCTGGTCGCGGTGACGGTGGGCGTTCCGGCGTTCGTCGCCGTCGGGCCGAGACTGGCGGCTGCGCGGCACGTGGTCGGGGTCGACCCGGGACGTCCCGGCGGCCCGGTGCGCGTGGTCGTCACTCCCGCGCGCCTCAGGTTGTACCGGGGACGGATCGTGGTAGCCCTGCGGCGTCGGCGGATCGCGTTCGACGCCAGCGCGGCGCGCATCGCCACTCGCCTGACGATCATCGAGAACATCGCCAAGGAAGTCAAGGCTCTTGGCGGCGACGTCACCGCGGTCGAGGAGCTGATCGGCAAGGCCCGCTCGGCGCTGGACCAGGCGAAGGCGACGGAGGCCAAGGCGATTGCGGCGTTCCAGGCCGTCCCGAACGCCAGCGACAAGTGGGAGGCGTTTCAAGACGCTCGCGATCTCGGCGCCCAGGCGGTCAAGGAGCTAAAGCAGGCGCGCGACTATGGGAAGCAGGCCGTGTCGGAGCTGCGAGCCATCATCGACAAGCTCGAGGCTAGTGAAGGAGGCTCGCAATGAGGATGCGCCGCACTGTCACGATAGCGCTTGTGGTCGCCGTGGCCGTCGTCTTGCTTGCCTCGCTGGTTGCGGCTGGATGCGGGCGAAGGGCGGCCCTTCGCAACGAGGGCTCGACAGGTGTCACGACACAGACACCTTCGGAGACGACGGGCACGGAATCTGAGAAGGTGACTCCGAGCGAGAGCATCGACGCCGCCAAGGCGAAGGCGCTCAACGATCAGTTGTCATCGCTGGAGAAGCAGCTCAACGACGTGGATATGCCCAGCGACAGTGTCTTCAACGACTCGGCCTCCGCGCTGCAGTAGGGGAACTGACGATCGGAGCTGAGGAGCTGACGATCGGATGCGAAGAGGGCGGCCGGACGGCCGCCCTCTGATCTTGCGCTGTGGGCGCCCCCTCTAGCCGCTGACGAGCACCTGGACGTTGAGGATGAGCGCCATCACATACGGATAGACGATCTGTTGCGCCTCGGCGTCGCGAATCCAGTCGTTCTTGTCGGGCGCCCCGGTGGTGGCCACGCCGTCGGTCTTCCTCAGGATGTCATGTTCCAGCTTGTCGAGTGCATCCTCATAGTCGCCGGCTTCGATCTTGGCTATCACCGCGTTGATCTTGTTTGTCAGTGCGTGCTGCATGCTGTTGTTCTTGAAGACGCCCGGGTCGAGCAGCGCGATCTGAGCCTGCAGCAGCTGTGCCGACTCGATCGCCGCGGTCGGAAGACTCACCACTTCGATCTCAACGGTTGCCGGGTCGCTCGCTTCGTATCCGTCGTCAACGATGAGCTGAGCCACATACGTTCCGGGCAGGTCCGCGGTGAAGCTCGTGATTGCCGCGCCCGGATCGGCCGGGCTTGCGGAACTGCCTTCGGGGACGGTCGTTAGCGACCACGTGTAGGTGAGGCTATCCCCGTTTGCGTCCGAGCTGCCGCTGCCATCGAGCGTGACTTCCTCGCCGACGACGACCGACTGGCTGGACCCGGCGTCCGCGACGGGCTTGACGTTCTCGAAGCTCACGGTCATCGTGTCAGGCTCGCTCTGTGACCAGCTGTCGGACACAACGAGCCGGAGGGCGTAGTCGCCGTGAACGTCG
>DYIV01000006.1:0-2318 GCA_020723435.1 Slackia heliotrinireducens
CTCCGACGTGGTTTTCGACCGGCTACGCGCCGCCGGCGCCGACGCGGTGATGTCGCGCACCGGCCACTCATTCATCAAGCAGAGGATGAAGGATGACGGCGCGGCGCTTGCCGGGGAGATGAGCGGCCACTTCTTCTTCGCCGACCGCTACTTCGGGTATGATGATGCGGTTTATGCGGCCTGCCGGCTGGCGGTCTTTCTGATGAACGAAGGCAAGTCGCTGAGTGATGCGCTGGCCGAGTTGCCCCAGACGGCCTCGACGCCGGAGCTGCGGCTCGAGTGCGCCGAGGAGGAGAAGGGGCCGGTGCTGTCGAGGCTGGAGGCCGTGCTGGACGAAACACTGGCGGCTCAAGGCGGGCTCGCCGCGCGGACCGCGGCCGCCGGGGGCGACGCGACCGCCAACATTCGCTTGATCGACAAGACCGATGGCCTGCGCGCCAGCTTTGACGACGGATGGTGTCTCATCCGTCCGTCGAATACCGAGGCGATTCTCGTCTTGCGCTTCGAAGGACTGAACGAGAACGCGCTCGAGCGAATCGAGCGGTTCTTTCTGTCGAAACTTGCCGAGGCGGCTCCCGAGTTGGAGGCGCCACTGTCCGAACTGTTGGAGGTTTGTGTATGAAGAGGGCGTTGATCACGGGCGTTACCGGCCAGGACGGCTCCTACCTGGCCGAACTGCTTCTTGAGGAAGGCTACGAGGTCTACGGCATGATGCGCCGCACCGCGACGGACACGACCGTCAACATCGCGCACCTGCTCGACAAGGTCACACTGGTGGAGGGGGACCTTCTCGACCAGACGTCCCTGATCGACGTCGTCGATGAAGTCCGCCCCGCGGAGGTCTACAATCTGGCGGCGCAGTCGTTCGTGCCCACGTCCTGGACGCAGCCCATCCTCACCGGCGAGTTCAACGCGCTCGGCACGACCAGGCTGCTGGAGGCGATCAAGCGCGTCGACAAGTCCATCCGCTTCTACCAGGCCTCCTCATCGGAGATGTATGGCAAGGTGCGCGAGGTGCCGCAGAGCGAGAAGACGCCCTTCCATCCGCGCAGCCCCTACGGCGTCGCCAAGGTGTACGCCTTCTACATCACCATGAACTACCGCGAAAGCTACGACATGTTCGCCTGCAACGGCATCCTCTTCAACCATGAGTCGCCGCGGCGCGGGATGCAGTTCGTGACGCGCAAGATCACCAACGGCGTGGCGCGCATCAAGGTCGGGCTCGACACTGAGCTGCGCCTGGGCAACCTCGACGCCAAGCGCGACTGGGGCTACTCGGGCGATTCGGTCCGCGCCATGTGGCTTATGCTGCAGCAGGACGAGCCGGACGACTTCGTCATCGCAATGGGCCACGAGCACACGGTGCGTGAGTTCTGCGAGATGGCCTTCGGACACGTCGGGCTCGACTGGGAGAAGCACGTCGTGGTCGACGAGGCGTTTCTGCGCCCGGCGGAAGTCGATCGGCTCCTGGGGGACTCGACCAAGGCGCGCGAGAAGCTTGGCTGGGAGCCGGCTGTCTCGATCGAGGAGCTCGTCGCGATGATGGTCGACGCCGACCTGGAGCGCGTAGAGAAGCAGCTCAAGCTGCAGGCACTGTAGGACAGGTTGGATGGGGCGCGGCACATGAGCTACTGGCACGACAAGACGGTCGTCGTCACCGGCGGTGACGGCTTTCTCGGCAGGCATCTCGTGCGCAGGCTCGAGGAGCGCGGCGCCGGCAAGATCGTCGTGCCGCTGATCGGCGACTACGACCTGCGCGACCGGGAAGCGATCGATCGGCTGCTCACCGAGGCCAAGCCGAACGTCGTCATCCATCTGGCCGCGGTGGTCGGGGGAATCGGAGCCAATCGCGCCCACCCCGGCCGCTTCTTCTACGACAACGCGATCATGGGCATCCAGCTCATCGAGGAGTCGCGGCTGGCGGGCGTGGAGAAGTTCGTCTGCCTCGGCACGATCTGCGCCTATCCCAAGTTCACCCCTGTGCCTTTCCAGGAGGACAACCTGTGGAACGGATATCCCGAGGAGACAAACGCTCCGTACGGGCTGGCCAAGAAGATGCTCCTGGTGCAGCTCCAATCATATCGCCAGGAGTACGGCTTCGACGGCGTCTTCTTGCTGCCGGTCAACTTGTACGGTCCCGGCGACAACTTCAATCTGGAGACATCGCACGTGATACCGGCGCTCATTCGCAAGTGCGTCGAGGCAAGGGACCGCGGCGATGCTTCGATCGAGGTTTGGGGCGACGGCACGCCCACGCGAGAGTTTCTCTACGTCGAAGATGCGGCCGAGGGGATTATCCTGGCCGCCGCGAAGTATGA
>DYIV01000006.1:2328-44374 GCA_020723435.1 Slackia heliotrinireducens
GGTTTCGAGATATCGATCAAGCAGCTCGTGGAGAAGATCGTGCAGCTCACGGGCTTCAAGGGCCAGATCCTCTGGGACGCCTCCAAGCCCGGCGGCCAGCCCAGGCGCATGCTCGATACCTCCCGCGCCCGGCGGGAATTCGAGTTTGAGGCAAAGGTGCCGCTCGATGAGGGCCTGCGCCGCACAATCGAGTGGTTTGAAGAGTCTCGCTAGTCCTACCGCACTAGGGCCGCAGTATGAACCTGGGCGAATCCCGACCAATGGCGGCGGTGAGCTGTCGGCCCCGGTACCTCGTATGATAGAATAACCTGTACTTCTTCCGCGCCCGGAAGTGGCGCGAGAAGGAAAGGACGCAAGTGGAGCTGCAGGACTACCTCAAGATAGTCAAGCGCCGCAAGTGGGTCATCATCGAGGCATTCGTGGTGGTTCTGGTTGCGGCTGTCGTCGCATCCCTCTTCCAGACGCGCATCTATGAGTCGACCGCGACTCTGCTCGTGCGCGAGCGCGATCTTGGCTCGACGCTCTTCGGCCAGATCATGCCGGAGTTGTCGATGCAGCCGGAACGCTCGCTCCAGACCCAGCTCGACCTGGTGAAGCTTCGTCCGATCGCCGAGACGACGATCGAAGAGCTCAACCTCAAGATCACGCCCGATCAGCTTCTGCAGAAGGTCACCGTCGACGCTCGCCCGCAGAGCAACCTTCTGACCATCAGCGTCCAAGATCCAGACCCCAAGGTCTCGCAGCGGCTCGCCAATACGCTCGCCGAGCAGTACATCGTCTGGCAGCGCGCCCTCAACACGCAAGACATCGTCGCCGCGCGCGACGAGGTCAAGTCGAAGATGGCCGACACGGAGAAGAACCTCGTCGGAATCGCCAAGCGAATCGGCAAGGCGGGCGGGACGAGTCAGATGCCGGAGGACCTGCGAGCCCAGTGGGGCATGGCGACGCAGCTGTATTCGATGCTAGCTGAGAAGTACGAGCAGCTGCGAATCCTCTCCGCGACGAACAGCGGGGGCAGCGTCTTGGTGGCCCCGGCGATTCAGACTGATAGCCCGGTGAAGCCTAATATCCCGAGGAACGGGGCGCTGGGCGCCATCCTCGGTCTCGCTCTGGGCATTGGCTTCGCGTTCGTCTTCGAGCATCTCGACGACACGATCAAGTCGAAGGCCGACGTCGAGGAGGTCCTCGGCCTGCCGGTCATGGGCCAAATCCCGGTCAACAAGACGGCGATCTCCAGCGGGGTGCGAGAGATCGTGGTCAACACAGATCGTTTCTCCGCGCCGGCGGAGGCCTTCCGTATCTTGCGAAGCAATCTTCACTACTCGGGTGTCGACAACGCGCTGCGCACCTTCGCGATCACCAGCCCCGGGCCGGAAGAGGGCAAGACGACGGTCACGGCAAATCTCGCCGCGGCCTTTGCGACCGCCGGCAAGCGGACCCGCGTCCTCTGCTGCGACCTGCGCAAGCCGGTCGGCCATGACATCTTTCACGTGCCGGACCGCGAGGGCCTGACCGACGTGCTCTGCGACAATGTCCCGCTGGCGGACGTCATTCGCATCGAAAGAGCGAGCGGCGTTCAGGTCGTCACGAGCGGGCCGATTCCACCCGATCCATCCGAGCTGCTTGGCTCGAAACGCATGCAGGAAGTGTTGCAGGAGGCGGGCGAGGATATCGACGTTCTACTGCTGGACACTCCGCCGATCGGCGGTGTCAGCGACACGCTCGAGCTGGCGTCGAAGGTCGATGGCGTACTGCTGGTCGTCAACGCCAACACGACCCCGCGTGAGGCGGCAAGGCGTGCGCTGGAGACGCTCAGAGGCGTCGACGCGAACGTGATCGGTGTGGTTCTCAACGGCGTCGAGCTCGGTGGGACGTACGGCTACGGCTACGGATACTACGGCTACCGCCATTCTGATACCCCGGCGGCGGGGACGGCCGCCAGGGATACGACGGCTGCTGCGGGGCCGGATGCCGCCGCGGAGGCCTCGGTGGTTGCGGAGCCGGGCGGTAACGGAGAGGGCGCCTCGAGCGAAGAGCAGGCCGTCGAGAAGCAGGCGCCTCTCACCTAGAGCGATCTTCCGCGGACTGCGAGCGTTCGGTGTGAACTTCAGGGCACAGACAGGAGGCGGCATGGCCATGACCAAGGAGCAGCAGATACGGCTTCTGCAAATCGGCCTGCCCGCGCTCTGCGTACTGCTGGCTGTTCTACTGTTCGCCCCCATCTTTCCAGCAACCGGAGCAGGCCATGGTCGCATGGGCGGCGCGGCGGCAATCTACGGTTTCTTCGGCGGAGACCGCCAAGGCTGGGACAGTGAGGGATACCTGTCGGATCTGGTTACTCTTCCGGGCGCCGGTGAGCTGAAGCCGGGCGCCACGATAAGGGGAGCCGGCGCCCAGTCGCTGTGGGCCGCCGTTGCCCAGCAGATGAAGAAAGCCTCCGCCAAGGGTGGCAAGGACGCCAACGGCGA
This sequence comes from Slackia heliotrinireducens, assembly GCA_020723435.1. Lineage (GTDB taxonomy): Bacteria > Actinomycetota > Aquicultoria > DYIV01 > DYIV01 > DYIV01. The sequence goes on from DYIV01000006.1 coordinate 4,797, forward strand.
GGCCGTCGGTGGCGGTGGCGCAGCCGACGATCAGTCGCCCGGCGGCGAGTCCGGTTCGGGCGGAGGCGGCTCCGGCGCAGGCGGAGGATACACGGCCGCCGACGTCGTCAGCTACACGATCACGAGCGTAGTCAAGCACAGTTCGACGAGCGCCACGGTATATGGTACGGCGACGATGCGCGACGGAAACGTCGTCTCCGGGTCCGTTCACTGCGTGAAGGTCAACGGCCAGTGGCAGGTCGGCTGATAGACGAGGTTTGCAGCGCATGTTGGCTAGAGTCAGAGCAGCATTCATCGCAGTAACGCTTCTGGTGTGCTCGGCACTTGCGCTCCCCCAGGTCGCCTCGGCGGCAATCCCCGACATCGTCAACGACCCTCTGATCCGCGCGATGTTCCCCATCAACGAGCTGCGCGACATCACCGGCTACAACGGTCCCAGGACGTACCTATTCATCGGACAGAACTCCTACGAGCTGCGAACGACCGGCGGGTTCATCTCGCGTGTGGGGCTCGTGAAATTCGAGAACGGCAACGTCCAATTCACGTGGCTGAAGTACACCTACGATCTCGACCATGAGTATGGCGACTACTTGGCACTCCATCCCGAACAGGGAGAGCTGCCGCCCTACCCGCTCGGTGTCCTCGGCACAGGCTTCTGGTATTTGCGCGACAGGAACTGGTATCCCGACTTCAAGGTGTCGGCACAAGACATGCAGACGCTCTTCTCCAAGGAAGCAACGGCCTGGAACGCAAGTGCGCCCGCGACCGAGACCATCCCGCTCAACCCGCCCTACTCCGTCGACGGTGTCATCGCCGTCGACGAAAGCGTCGGCTCCTACATCCTCGGCGCCACCGGACCGGTCACACTCGACGATCCCGGCGAGCCCTACGACGGCGCGATCCTCAACGCCGACAACTTCGGCCTCTACTGCCAGTGGTACGAGACGTCCGGCTTGGAGACGGGTGGCGGGCGCAAGTTCTTCCAGGCCGTCTCCGACGCGCTGCGCAACAAGATGGACAGTGCCGGTTCCGGCACGCAGTCAGCCATCGCCATGGCCTTCATCCGAGCACTGGCCGACCACCACATCCAGATGTACTCAAACAAGGCCGCCAACCAGGCCGCTCTGGAGAAGCTCGATTGGGCGGGGCGCGCGCTGCCCCTGGCCGGCGACTTCCTGCACATCAGCGATACCAACATCGGCGGCGTCGGCGGCAAGGGCAACAAGGTCAACATGTACATCCGCCGCTCGATCACCAAGGGCGTCACCCTGTACGGGAAGAACGGCTCGTCCAACGAGGCGAGCATGACCTACTACAACGCCGGCCTGCCGGGTTACTTCAACTACTTCACTGATCCGAATACCAACCCTCCCCTTGAGCCGGACTACTCGCGGCTGGAGGGCGCCTACTACCGTGGCTACACTCGCGCCTTCGTGCCCTCCAACGCGGAGCTCGACAGGGACCGATGTGTCTATGACCCAAACGGCTTCCTGCGCAACATCCTGGAGGGCTCGATGAGCCGCCGATGGTTCGGTTCGTGGAGTGGGTTCACCGGCGGAGGCCTGGCGCCGGGACAGACCCAGACGATCAGCTACCGCTACACCCTGCCGAGCGCGCTGCTGTCGGTATCCAACGGCTACATCTACCGGCTCCAGGTGCAGAAGCAGGCCGGCACGAACGCCGATCAGTTCAGGCTCAACGTCTCGTCTCCGTACCTGTTCGTCAAAGGTGTCACCGGCGTCAGTCCCAACTACACCAATTGGCACTATGTGCGATACCTTGGCGATCTCCAGTACGACAAGCTTATCCAGGTCGTGCTGACCCCGGTCTATCTGTCCAGGCCGGCGGCGACCGTGCGGGCGGGAAGGTACGCTTCGTTCCGTGGCTACATGTCGCCCTATCACGCGCGCTCCCCGGCGTACTTCGAGGTCTACCGCAGGATCGGGCGCCGCTACGTGCGCGTCGCGGTCTTGAGGGCCTATGGGCTGAGCTACAACGCCTACAATCGCCGGCTGGCGGTGCGCTACCGCGTGCCGGCGCGAGGCTACTACAAGGTCCGGCTGCGCGCGCCCGGCAAGTATCGCGGCTCGTTCGTAACCGGCTACTACGCCTTCACCGCCCGGTAACGTCCCCGGCGCGTTTCGCCACCGCCTCTTCCCCGGCGCATTCCGCCATCGCCTCTTCCATCGCACAATCGTCGTACAGATATCGCCGCGTACACCGATAACCTAGAGTGTGCCGCGCACATCGCGGCAGTGTGTCGTTGGGCTGCGAGTGCGCGGAGTGCTTGGAGTCGAACGAACGCGTGATGGAAAGGCCGCTCATGCTCTACGAACAGCGCAGGAGGAACCTATGGTTCTCGCGCCTCGTCGGTGTCGGATTCATCGCCGCGGTGGTCTTCATCCTATTCGCCGTCGTCACACTGGTCTTCGGCGGGGACGCTTTCTGGTTTGCCCTCTCGCTCGGCGTCCTCCTGGCCGTTATCGTCATAGGCTATTTGAAGACCGACCGATGGATACTGAGAAGATTCTTGCGCGAGACCGTGATGCCGCCGCGCAAGGTGCGCGATGCCCTCGAGGAGATGGCGATTGCAGCCGGCATACCGACACCGATCATCTACGTCATCGAGACGAGGACTCTCAACGCCTTCGCGCTGGGCAGAGAGCCGGCCTTTGGGGTTGTCGTCGTCACGAAGGGCCTCGTCGACACGCTTGACCAGGACGAGCTTCGGGCCGTCCTTGCCCATGAGATTGCGCACATACTCAACGGGGACAGTATGGCCGGTGGGCTCATGGCAATGATGGCCTACGCGGCCAACAGGATTCCGGCGATCAGTATCCCGTTTCTGCGCCTGGCCGGCGTGGCCGCCGGGGCCGGTCAGTACACCGTTCTTCTGCCGGTTCTGGTGATCGTGGCGGTCTGCTGGATGCTTCCGCCGCTGGTGCGCCTCTCACAGATCCTCTTCGGTCGCAGCCGGGAGCTGCTCGCCGACAACACCGCGGTCCTGTTGACACGCGATCCGGAGGCCTTGATCAGGGCGCTCGACAAGGTCGAGCGATACTCCAGCGTTGTGCTCAAGGCGGGTCTTTCCACATCGCACCTGTTTATCACCTCTCCGAGACCGTGGTGGAACTCCGATCTGATCTCCACGCACCCGCCCATGGCCAAGCGCATCGAGCGCATTCGTCATACGACCGCCGTGCCGATCGCCGCGGACGTCATCTAGCTCGCCGCCGCTGCTCGTCCAGCGCCGCCGCTCGCAGTCGCGCCACTCCTCCCCGTCGCGCCACCGCTCGCCCGCGCCGCTGAGCAGCCGATAGGTTGGCACTGTTGTTGCTCCTGTCTCTCGAAGGGTGGGTGGCTGCTACGCGCAGCTCATCGGCAACACAGCAGCCACCACCTCTGCATTGCCGGATGACAGGGGCGAGGCGCAAGTGAGAGTTCGAGCAATCCGGGCGGGCCGCGAAAGGGCACTCACAACAACGTCCTCAAGGGCGCTCATTCTCCTAGGTCTTTCCGTGGTGCTGCTCGTGCCGGCGTGGGCAAGGCCCGCGAGCTCCGAGCCGGCAACGACCGGCTCGGCCGCAATGCGGCCGGCGCGCGCACAGTCGGCCGTAACGGACGCCGACAGGGCCCGGTCGAAGGTCGCGTTCACGCACATGCGACTCTCCATCTGGCCGGAATACGACGACCCGCGCGTGCTCGTCATCATGGAACCCGTCCTAGACGATTCGGTCAGACTACCCACGAAGGTCTCCTTCCTCGTTCCCAGGGGCGCCAGCGTCAGCATGGCCTGCGAGGTGGCGCCGGGCGGCGCGCACAGCTGCCGTCCTAAGGAAATCACGCGCCGCGGCGCCTGGGATGAGATCGGCTACATGGTCCTCACAGAGCGGAGACTGTTTCTCGAGTATCACTACGATCCCGACCTCGGTTCGCCAAACAGGCGACTCGATTTCAACTACTTGTCCACCGCCGTGATTGGACGTCTCGACGTCGAGGTCCAGCAACCTGTCGGCGCGACCGGATTCACGATGACCCCGCGGCCGCAGGCTACGGTGAAGACCCCCGGCGGATTCGTGTATCACCAGTATGGGTTCGGCGAGGTTCGCCCGGGCAAGGCGGTGTCTGTGGCGATCGGCTACGCGAAGGCCGATCGGGAGGCCGCGGCTCCTGCCACGGCGGCTGGTCGCGCGGTCGGGGAGCCTCGCGCCGCGGAGCAGCCTCGGGCGACTTCCGGGACCGGAAGGGGTTTGGACGTCGCCGTCGGGTTGTTCGGTCTCGCGGGCCTCATCGGCGCCGTCGCGTACCTGTTGCTCTTGGGAGCCACGACCGCGCCCGAGGCACCCGACAAGACGCCGGAGGGGAAGCGGGTGTCAGGGCCGGGAGCTCACGCAGGCAGTGCGCCGGGGGCAGGAGCCGAAGCGAGCGGTAGGGCGGCGGCCGAAGCGGGATCCAAGGCGGGCAACGGGGCAGGGAATGAAGTGGGGGCCGGGGATGGCGAGGGGGCTCGTGAGGGGGCTGGCGAGAGAGTCGGCGATGGAGCTGGCGAGGGAGCGGTCCTATGCAGCAACTGCGGTGCCGGACTTGGGCTGGCCGATACCGAGTGTCCTCGTTGCGGCATGTCACAAGAATTGGTCTGTGTCAGATGTGGCGCCCGGTGCGGGCGCGACAACGAGTTCTGCCCCGAGTGTGGCGCGGAACTTGCTATCCTGGCCAGACAGCGGAACATCACGTTGGTTGACGCCAACGACCTGGCGGAAAGGATGAGAGCGCATGGCGAAGGCGGAGAAGAAGCCGGTCGGGAAGAAGGGTAAGAAGCGGCCGAACGGTCTGCGAGAACGGAAGCGGGAGGAGTTCGAGCGAGAGGGCGCCGGGTCGCCTGCCCGGTCGTGGATGATCGCGGCGGCAATCGGATTCTCGCTCATGGCGATTGTGGGATTCGCAATGGTCAGGGCCGGCTCGCAGTCCGAGCCGGAGCGCGCGGCCGTCACGGGATCCCAAGACTATACGGCCTCGGGCAACGTCGAGATGACCGACGTCAAGGCGAAGGTCGCCGGAGGCAAGGTGGTCTTCCCACTGCCCGTGCTCAAGGAGAAGAAGCTGCTCTACTTCAAATACCAGAAGGACGGCGTCGACGTTCCATTGATGGCCATGCTCACGCCCTCCGGTCGCGTCTTCACGGGCAGCTCGATGTGCGAGCCGTGCCGGTCTGATAGATTTCACACCGAGCCCGACGGAACGCTGACCTGCAATGCGTGCGGGACGAAGTGGGACCTCGAGACGCTCAAGGGTATCTCGGGTGGGTGCCCGAACTATCCGCCACAGGAGATGAAGAACGAAGTCCGCGGCGGGCAGATCGTGCTCAAGGAAGGCGACGTTCGCGGATGGCAGCCCAGACCCGTGTAGGGAATCGGGGATGAGAATCCTAGCGATCGCTCTCAACAACCTTAGACGACGCAAGGGCCGGACGCTCTTCCAGGCGCTCGGCCTTCTCATCGGCATTGCCGCGGTGGTGACGCTCGTCGCGGTCACGACGGCGATGCGCGCCGACCTTGAGAAGAAGATCGACGAGTTCGGATCCAACCTCGTCATCGTCCCCAAGGCAAACGACCTTTCGCTGTCCTACGGCGGCATCACCCTTCCCAACACGGCGGGCGCGAAGTACCTGCGAGAGAAGGATGCCGCGCTCATCCGCACCATCCCTGACGGCGAGAGCATCAACGTCGTGGCGCCCAAGCTGCTCGCTCCAGTAGAGGCCGACGCCAGACGTCTGCTCATGGTGGGAGTCTTGTTCCCGGAGGAGCTCAGGGCCAAGAAATGGTGGCGCCTGCGCGGCACGAAGCCGACGGCGCCGGATCAGGTGATCGTCGGCGCCAACGCCGGCTCGAAGCTCGGCGTGCGCCCCGGGAGCCCGATTGAAGTCAACGGCGAGAAGTTCCAGGTGGCGGCGCTGCTGCGCCCAACCGGATCGAGTGAGGACGATCTGATCTTCGCCGACCTGCACAGGACTCAGAACTTGCTCGGCGTGCCCGGCAAGGTGAGCATGATCGAGGTCTCCGCGTGGTGCTCGAGCTGTCCGATCGAGAGGATTGTCGCCCAGACCGCGTATGTTCTGCCCAGCGCCAAGGTGACGGCGGTCAAGCAGGCGGCTGCGGCGCGCAAGACGACCGTCGACCTGGTCACGAAGTTCTCACTCGGCATCGCCGGCGCCGTGCTTGCCGTGGGGGCGCTGATCGTCTTCACGACGATGATGGCATCGGTCAGCGAGCGTACGCGGGAGATCGGCGTCTTCAGGGCGATCGGTTTTCGCAAGAGGCACGTGATGAAGATATTCTTCTTTGAGATACTCCTGCTGAGCCTGCTGGCAGGAGCCGCGGGTTTTGTTGTGGGCACGGGAGGGGCGCAGCTACTGGCGCCGCGCCTGGCGGGTGCGGCGGTCTCCGTCAGATGGGATCCGCTCGTCGCCGCGGGGGCGATTGTCCTGGCGCTCGTCATCGGCTTCGGGGCAAGTTGGTACCCGGCGCGTCGCGCGTCACAGCTGGACCCGGTCGAGGCGCTGAGGAGTCTGTAGATGGTTGATGTCGAGGACAGAGTTGGCTCGCTGCTCGAGCTGGTTCACATAACAAAGACGTATCAGGGCCCGGAGGGCGGCGTGTCGGCGCTCGACGACGTGTCGATCGCCATAGAGGAAGGGGATTTCGCCGCCGTGATGGGGCCGTCCGGATCGGGCAAATCGACCCTGCTGACGATCCTCGGAGCCATGAATCCGCCGACCAGCGGCAAGATGTACGTCGACGGGATCGACGTCTACGGCCTTTCGGTAGAGCGGCTCGCCGATTTTCGCAAGCGCTATCTCGGCTTCGTCTTTCAGCAGCACCAACTCATCCCATACCTGACGGCTGCCGAGAACGTGATGCTGCCACTGGTGATCTGCGAGTGCGACGGCTCCAAACGGGCAATGGCCGAGCGTGCGCTGGAGCGTGTCGGTCTGGCCGGCATGGGCGGGCGGCTGCCCAATCAGCTCTCAGGCGGAGAACAGGGCAGGGTGGCGATCGCCCGGGCCGTCGTCAACGAGCCTGTCATCGTCCTGGCCGACGAGCCGACCGGCGCGCTCGATTCTCAGACCGGCGAGGAGATCATGGCGCTGTTCAAGCAGCTCAATGATGACGGTCACACGATCGTCATGGTCACGCACAATCACGAGAACGCCGCGCACGCCAAGCGCATCGTCTGCTTGAAGGACGGCAGGCTGCCCGAGGCCGAAGAGGCAAGCCCCGGCGCGTATTGCATCAAGTAGCGGCCTGCTGGAGCCCGACAGCCTTCCTTTCTGGTATCTTAGTGACTCGAATCAGCCATCCCGCAAGCAGGAGGATACCAGTGCCCGATCTGGTCATCTCAAACGGCGCGGTGCTGCCGATCGACGGCAAAGGCACCGTCATCCCAGACGGCTTCGTCGCGGTCGACGGGGATCGCATCAGCGAAGTCGGCTCCGGCAAGCCGCCCGCCGCCGACCGAACCATCGACGCGCGGGGCGGGATCATCATGCCCGGGCTGGTCAACGCGCATACCCATGCCTGCATGACCCTGTTCCGCGGCTTTGCCGACGACCTTCCCCTCATGACCTGGCTCAACAACCACATCTTCCCGGCCGAGGCGACCTACATCACGCCCGAGGCGGTCTACTGGGGTCAGACCCTCGCCTGCGCGGAGATGATTCGCTCCGGCACGACCTGCTACTGCGACATGTACTACTTTGAGGACGAGGGCGCCCGTGCCAGCCGAGACGCCGGCGTGCGCGCGGTCCTGGGTGAGGCGCTCATCGACTTTCCCGGGCCGGACCAGCGAGACGTGACCGAGCGACTCGAGAGAAACGAGCAGCTCTGCAAGGAGTGGGCGGACGATCCGCTCATCTACGCCTCGGTGCAGCCCCACGCGCCCTACACCTGCTCCGCCGAGGTCATCAGCCGGGCCAAAGAGATCGCCGATCGCTATGACGTCGCCTTCAAGATCCATCTGTCGGAGACCGCCGGCGAGGTCGAGCAGATACAGGCCGAGCACGGCGTGACACCCGTCGGGCTTCTTGCCAAGCTGGGCGTGCTCGACTCGCGCGTACTCTGTGCCCACGCGGTCCACCTCACCGATGCCGACATCCGGCTGCTTGCCGAGTCCGGCGCGGGTGTCGTCCACTGTCCCGAGTCGAACATGAAGCTCGCCGCCGGAGTCGCGCCTGTCTCGAAGCTGCTCCTTGCCGGCGTCACGGTCGGCCTCGGCACCGACGGCTGCGCCTCGAACAACAACCTCAACATGCTTGGCGAGATGACCACGGCCGCGCTGCTGCACAAGGTGGCAAACAGCGACCCGACCGTCATGGACGCGCGAACGGTCGTGGCCATGGCGACGCGCGGTTCCGCGCGGGGGCTCGGCCTCGGCGCCGAGATCGGCACGCTCGAGGCAGGCAAGAGAGCCGACGTCATCGTCATCGACACCGACTCGCCCAACATGGTGCCGCTCTACAACGAGTTCTCACATCTGGTCTATGCGACGAACGGCAACGAAGTGCGCACGGTGGTCATCGGCGGCAAGACGGTGATGGAGGACTTCGAGATGCTGACGATCGACGTGGAGAGGACCTCGGCTGAAGTGCGTGCCATCGCGCGGAAGGTCGGGGGCGTCTAGGCCCGCCAGCCGCGCAGGCCCGCCGCCCGTGCAGCGCCGCCCGCCCGTCTGCTTGCCGAATCGATGCGCGGGGTACCATAGTCTACGGGAAGGGAACCGCCCACAAGTGAGGTGCGTCAGGTGATGTTTGAAGCAATCAAGTACTTCTCCGTCTTCGCCTTCAATGCCGCCGACAAGATGGAAGAGACGGCTCACGAGTTCGCCGACAAGCGGCGCGAGCGCATGGAAGAATTCCGCAAGGAGCAGAAAGAGATGGCAGACAAGATGCGCGCCAAGTTCGACGAGCACCGGACGGAAGCGTCCGGCAAGATTCGCGACCAAGTCGAGCAGGTGTTGGGGGAGACCGGAGTCGCCACCAAGCGCGAGGTCGACGAGCTGAAGTCGATGATCGGCGATCTGGCCAAGAAGGTAGGGAAGCTCTCCAAGAAGTAGCGGGTCAATTGGACAGAGCCCAGCGCAGGTGGCGCAACCGGCGAGTCCGGGTCTTCGCACGAGTCTTCGCCGGCATAATCTATGACTTCTGGCGCGAGGAGCGCATCGCCCGCAAACATGGCAGGAAGATCGCCCGCGCTCAGATGAGCGGGCGTCATCGAGAGCGCGCCGCCCACTTCAGAGAGACCGCCGTCCAGTTCGGCGGCGTCATCATCAAGCTCGGTCAATTCCTCTCCGCCCGCGCCGACGTCCTCCCAGAGGAGTACATCCAGGAGCTCAAGGCGCTGCAGGACGAAGTTCCGGCCGTGCCGTTTGAGGCGATCAAAGCGCAGATCGAATCGGAGTTCGGGCGGCCGCTTGAAGATATCTTCGTGGAGTTCGACCCCGAGCCCATCGCAGCCGCGTCGCTGGCCCAGGTCCACAACGCGACCCTCGCCGATGGTGAACCCGTCGCCGTAAAGGTGCAGCGGCCGGGCCTGGAGGAGCTGGTCGACTTCGATCTGGCCGTCTTTCGCTATCTGATGGATGGTCTTGGAAGATACTCGAAGCTGGGCCGCCAGCTCGACCTGTCCGGCCTGGCCAGGGAGTTCTCCATAGTGCTCGGCGACGAGCTGGACTTTCATCGCGAGGGACACTACGCGGAGCGATTCAAGGCGAACTTCGACTTCAATCCGATCATCTACATACCCTCAGTGCATTGGGAGTACAGCACCGACAAGGTGCTGACTCTGGAGCACGTCGACGGGATCAAGATAAGCGACTACGCCGCGCTGGAGGCCGCCGGCATCAGCCGCAACGAGGTGGCGCGCGAGGTCGTGACGAGCTACCTTCAGATGGTGCTGGAAGACGGCTTCTTCCACGCCGATCCTCATCCAGGCAACATCTTCGTGAGACCGGGTCCGGTCATCGTCTACGTCGACTTCGGGATGGCGGGGGAGATCACGTCGCAGATGCGCGCCCACATCAAGGACGGCGTCGTTGCCGGGACGAAGCGCGACATGGACGGGGTCGTAACTCATTTGATGGCGACCGGATTCGTGCGGCGCGGCGTCAACGTCAAGGCAATCAAGAACGCGATTCAGTGGCTGCTCGACAACTACGCGGGCATGACCGCCGACACGCTCGACTTCGACAGCCTCGAATCGATCCAGGAGGACCTGCGCACGATCATGTACGAGAACCCGTTCACCATTCCGACGCAGTTCGCCTTCCTTGCCAGAGCGGTCGGCACGCTGCTCGGGCTGACGCAAGGACTCGATCCCCATTTCGACTACGTCGCCGCCGCCACGCCCTACGTCGACAAGCTCGTCAAGGGTTCGGCGCCCGGCTACACGGAACTCGTCGTGGCCGAGGCGAAGGAGCTCGGCAAGACACTGCTTTCGCTGCCTCGCCAGACACAGGACGTTCTCACCCAGCTCGAGCGTGGGGAGCTCAAGGTCAGAGTCGATGCCCGGGACGTGGCTTCGTCTCTGGACGAGTCGAGGGTGGGCCGCTCGATTTCGAGCCTGGTCTGGGTGGTCGTCGCGCTGATCGGGGCCGCCGTCGCGCTGCGCATCTTCGGCTGGGCATGGGAGGCGGGCACGGCTGCGGTTCTGGCCCTGACCGTTTTGGTGTACGTCGTGTGGCGCTCGCGAAGCAGGCCCAAGCGGCCGTTCTAGCAGGCCTGGCGTATGCCTCTCGAAGCTATCTCAGCGCCACCTGTACCCTCAGATACCTCGCGATATCGTCATTGGTGACGATGCCGGCGATGTGATGGTTGCGGTCGACGACGAGTAGCCGATCCGTCTCACGATCGTGCAGCCTGGTCAGCAGGTCGGTCACGTGATTGTCCGCCTCGACAACCGCGCCGTGACCCAGAGGCTCCATCACCTGTGAGACGCGGATGGTGTCCCATTCCCCCTGGGGCACGTGGCGAATGTCGGAGAGGCTGATCACGCCGACCGGTTCCTCGTTTCGCGTGACCGGAAAGCCGCTGTGCTTGTGGACAAGGAAGTACTCGTCGACCGCCCGGCGCAGTGTCAGGTCGTCGGGCATCGTGACCGGATCGGGGGTCATCAAGTCACGGACGAGAACGCGTGACAGTGCCTGAGAGACGACGACCTGCTGGTAGCTGCCTCGCGCCGCCTGATCGAGGAACCATCCGATGAAGATGAACCATAGACCGTTGATGAGGTAGTTGGTCAGCACGAGGAAGAGCCCGCCGGCGATCAGAAGGACCGCCACCCCCCGGCCGAAGTCGGCCGCGATCTTCGTGGCTCGCTGGATGCTTCCCGTGAGCTTCCAGATCAAGGCGCGTAGAAGCCGTCCGCCGTCGAGTGGGAATCCGGGCACGAGGTTGAAGGCGGCGAGCAGGACGTTGATGAAGGCAAGGTAGGCGGCGACGCCGGTGATCGGGGCGCCGGCGCCGGCGACAGCGGCTACAACGCCCACCGCACCGAAGAACACCCCCAAGAAGAGGCTGGCCGCCGGACCCGCGGCCGCCATCTTCAGCTCCACGTTCGGACTATCCGGCTCCTTGGCGATCGAGGAGACGCCGCCAAAGACGAAGAGCGTGATGAACCTGATAGGTATGCCGTTGCGCCTGGCGACGAGAGAATGGCTCATCTCGTGGAAGAGTATCGAAGCGAAGAAGAAGAACGTCGTGATCAGGCCCATCGTGATGTAGGTTGACTGGGGCAGTCCCTCGTACTGCTCGGGGAAGTAGAAGAACGAGAGGGTATATCCGACCAAGAAGAATATGATGACCCAGCTGAAGTGGAGACGGACTTCGATGCCGAATATCTTACCGAGTCGAATTGCTCCCATGGCGACTCCCAGGTGAAATGGCCGGTCGGTTGCCCTGCAACACTGGTAGTGCTACCCGCGCCCCTCGGCGCATAAACGAATACGGGAAGACTGGTCGATGATACACGGGCTCATCAGCGACGTGCACGCAAACCTCGAGGCCCTCCGGGCCGTCATGGCCGAGCTCGGCGATGTCGACGACATCTGGTTCTTGGGTGACGCGGTCGGATACGGACCCGATCCCCAGGCATGCTTTGAGGAGGTATCGAAGTCGTGCTCGCGAACGATCGCGGGCAACCACGATCTGGGTGTGGCCGGTGTCATCGGGCTGGGAAGGTTCCGCTACGCGGCGGCCGTGGCGTGCCGCTACAGCATGCGGGAGCTGTCGGACGAGGCGAAACAAAGGATCGGGGCCCTGCCGCTGACACTTGAACTCGATGACGGCGTGACGCTGACGCACGGCAGCCTGGTCGATCCCATCTGGCAGTACGTGATCAGTGCGGCGATAGCCGATCTCAGCTTCGAGGCCGCCGATTTCAGGGTCCTGTTCGTCGGGCACTCGCACTTCCCGGCCGTCTTCGTCAAGGAAGGGGAGGCCCCGTGCGTGCTGCTGGCTTTCGAGGAGGACAAACCGATCGAGCTGGGCGGAGAGGGCAAGCGCGGTACTGAGGACGAGCCCGGCGCTCGGGCCACGCGCTTTATCATCAATCCCGGGGCGGTCGGCCAGCCCAGGGATGGCGATCCAAGAGCGGCCTACGCGATCTACGACGACGAGGCTCAGACTGTTACGCTGCGCCGGGTCGAGTATCCGATCGCCGAGACGCAGCGAAAGATGGCCGACGCCATGCTGCCCGGCTCGCTGGCCGAGCGCCTGAGCTACGGTCTGTAGCGTGGGTTTGAGGCTCGCAAAGGCGGCGAGCGGTTTATATCCTAGTAATTTGGTTAGCATTCCAGCCAACGCGGTATATAGAGGTTGGAACGGTTGGTGAGCAGCAACGAAGAGGTGACGTCTTTCCGAAGAAGATGTGCTACGGGATGACCGGAAGGCCTGGCGAAGCCGAGAAGGACGCTTTGGGAGATCGACTTTCCCACTGCATCCAGGCAGAAGCAATCCGGTTCAAGTGACGACCGTGGGCAAACCCACCAGCGTGAGGTCTCCCACGGATAGACAGCCCATGTAGAGGGCCCGGATGCGGTGCGAAGGATTTGCCAGGTCTTTCGTTATGGGGAGATACCATGCGACTGCTCGTAATCACACACGCCGAATACGGCAAGCGAATCTTGGCCAACATCCGCGCGCACGCCCCCGAGAACTGGGTGGTCGAGGAGTGGCGCGCCCCACGCGGGCTGCCGCCGGTCATCGACGATCCGGATGACTTCCTGCCTGACGCGATGCCGCACGTGGATCTCGTCCTGTCTCTGGCCGAGGATCCCGGGGTAGCGGAGCTGCTGCCGGATGTTGCGCGAGCCACCGGCGCACGGGCCGTCATCGCCGCCATCGACAACGAGTCGTGGCTTCCGGCGGGCCTTGCTGCGCAGACGAAAGCGCGCCTCGACAAGATGGGCGTTGCCAGTGTCTATCCCAAGCCGCTGTGTACCCTCACCGACAAGACCTACGGGTTTCGCAAGAAGATCGAATACGACAGCGAGCCGATCTCGGAGTTCGCGCGCCACTTCGGGAAGCCGGCCGTTCGCGTCTCTGTTGATGACGGCAAGGTGTCGGCGGTCGAGGTCGAACGGGACGCCTGCTGCGGGTGCGCGCGCTACGTCGCTGAGCGACTGCCCGGTGTCGCGGTCCGCGACGCCGAGTTCGAGGCCGGCATGCTCCATCATCACTACCCATGCCTGGCGACGATGGGTATCGATGAGGAGCTGGGCGACACGTTGATGCACGTCTCGGGACATCTGCTCAAGGATGAGATCGCGGAGCAGATCAGGCCCCACAAGCCGGCGGCGAGCAAGTTCCGACCTACTGACGACTTCGTGCCCGTCAGTGAAGAGAAGTCAGCCGGAGACGGGTAGGGCCGCCAGCCACAGGCGGGGCGAGTTACTCGTTCGGGTGGCAGGTTCGGCACCAAGTCGTCGTAGGCACGACGTCGCGGCTTGCGTGACAGCTTCCAGTAGCGCCCACGCCTCCCGGCGCGATGTTGGAGCAGGTAGGATGGGCTCGGACGTCTTGCGGCTCGCCGTGGCAACTCCTGCAGTCACTTCCGTAGACGATGTGCACCTGGTCGTACTGTGCGTGGATGTCGGAGTGGCACGCGGCGCATCGTTTGTTCCAGGGACGGGCCATCTGAGAGACGGGCCCGCCCGCCCTGTGACAGGCGCTGCATCCCAGTCCCCCCGAACTTGCCTTCGCGTGTTCCTGCGTGAGCTCGAGATAGTGACAGTCCACGCACGCGGCCGAGGCGCCGCCGTCGGGTGAGATGAGCGTGCCCGTCTCGGTCCCGGCGTGGAGCGCGCCCGCGTCGCCGTGGCCGTCGTGGCAGCCCACGCAGCTCGTCTGCTTGGCGGCGATGGCGTCTCTGACTCGCTCGTCCGTGCTCGAATGGCAGGTAGAACAGGTCAGAGGCCGGCCGGAGTCATTGGTGTGGCGGTAGTGCTCGATCGTCAAGGTCATGACGTGGCACTCGTCGCATCCCTCGATGGATGTCCGATGATACGAAGAAGTCGGCGCCGAATGCGCGGCGGGCACGGGCGGGCTGTATCCGCCGTGGCAATACTGGCAGGTGATCGCCGGGTTGAACGCGAGCTCCTCCGGTCCATGGGGCCCGTACGTCGGAGAAGTCCAACCGCCGCCGACCGGACTGCCCGGGCCATGGCAGGCGTTGCAGTCGTCCGTGGGATGATTGGGGATGGGGTAGCCCGCATGGCAGTCGGCGCATCCCGTGGTGGTGTCCGGCATATCCGCGTAGATCTGGACCGTGAACGACCAGCTCAGCGTTGCCGTGCCTCCCGCCGTGTCCGTGGCGTTCGCGGTGACGAGCACGTCGTGACCGTTGGGGAGCGGTGAGGGAACGGAGCCGGCAAGGAGCATTGCCCCCGCGTCATATGTAGATGGGATCGCCGCTCCGTTGACCTTGATTTCACTGCTCGCGATTGGGCTGGCGCCGGTCAGGCGCACGGAAATCTGGGGCGACAGCGTCCCGACCGTCGCTCCCAGGTCCGGTGATGGATTGGAGAGCTCGGGCGGCGTCGCGACGGTGAAAGACCATGAGTACGTCGACTGCTTTCGAGCGTAGTTGGCGACGGTCACGGCGACGGTGTGCGGCCCGCCCGTCAACGACGGAGCGCACGCGCATGTCAGGAGCGCACGCGTGTAGTCGATCGCCCAGTACTCGCCTTCATCGTCGGAGAGCAAGGTGCGGTACGGATAGGTGAGACGCGCTCTTGTCCAGTTTCCGTCGATGAGCATCTCGAAGCCGTTGGAGCGCACCTTGGCCGGATCGTAGATGGCCACGGAGACAACCGGGTTCGACACCGACGAGGCGGAGCCGGGCGAGGGTGTGGCCGCTGAGAAAGTGGCGGGTCCTGCCGCCGACGCGGGCAAGGGCGAGGAGCTCACCAGCGCCGCGACCAGCGCCGCAAGACTGAAGATGAAGAGTACTCTGGACCGTTTGCCTCTCGCTCTGGACACAGTCTGCCCCCTGACTGTCCCGCGCGGTCCAGAATACTACTAGCGACGGTGGGACACAAGACCAGAAAGGTCCCGTTTATCTGCGCTCCATCTTGTCCATGAGCGAGACGAAGACATCTTCGAGATTCGGCTCGACGATGCGCATCTCGCGCAGACCGACCCCCGAGGCTCCCATCGCCTCTTTGATCGTACGCTTGGCCTTTCGAGCGTCGTCGACGTTGGCGTGTACCATCGATCCGTAGAGGTAGGCCTCTTGTACGTCGTCGAGCCTGCCGATCGCCTCCAGCGCTCGCTCGCAGTCGTCGCAATCGACTTCGATGACGGTACTTGTCATCTGGTCGGCCTTGATCTGGGCAGGAGAGCCCAGAGCGATGATCTCGCCCTGGTAGATGAAGGCGAGACGGTGGCAGTGCTCCGCCTCGTCCATGTAGTGCGTCGTAACGAAGAGCGTGACTCCGCTGTCGGCCATCTCATAGAGCAGGTCCCAGAACTGGCGCCGAGAGACGGGGTCGACGCCGCCCGTCGGCTCGTCGAGGAAGACCATCTTCGGCTCGTGGACGATGGAGCACCCGAGCGCGAGACGCTGCTTCCAGCCCACGGAGAGGTTTGCGGCCAGCTCGTTCTCGCGTCCGACCAGCCCTGCCATCTCAAGGATGTAGGTCCGCCGCTCGGCGAAGCGCTCCGGCGGCACCTCATAAACGCCGGCGTAGAAGTCGAGGTTCTCATCGACGGTGAGGTCCTCGTAGAGGCTGAACCGCTGCGACATGTAACCGATCCGCCTCTTGACCTCTTCCGGCTGCGTCCGGACGTTGTAGCCGAGCACGCTTGCGTTGCCGTCGGTCGGGTCGATGACACCGCACAGGATTCTGATTGTCGTCGACTTGCCAGAGCCGTTTGGGCCAAGGAAACCGAAGATCTCCCCGCTCTTGACCGTGAAGCTCACGTCGTCGACGGCGGTCAGGTCACCGAAGCGTTTGACCAGGTGGTCTACGACGACTGAGTTGGTTTCGCCCATGTCTCCTCGCTTTGTGCCAATGCTAGTCACTGAACTTCTTCTGGAACCTCGTCACGCTCGCGGTGAAGATCACCGCGCTGAATATCACCAGCGCAACCATCTGCGGCCACAGCGTCTGCCATCCCGCGCCCTTCAGGAAGATGCCCCTGACGATGACGAGGAAGTACTTGAGCGGCACCGCGTAGGACACGATCTGTATGATCTTCGGCATATTCTCAACGGGGAAGACGAAGCCGGAGATGAGCATGGCCGGGAAGATGGCGAACATCGTCGTCAGCATCGCCTGCTGCCGCGTCTTGGAGATGGTCGAAATGAGCAGCCCCTGTCCCAGAGAGGCGAAGACGTAGAGCAGGCACGTGAAGTACAAGAACGCGATGCTTCCGCGGAAGGGTACGCCGAACCAGAAGACGCCGACCACCAGAATGAGCGTGATCTGCACGAACGCCACGATCGTATAGGGAATGAGCTTGCCCAGAATCAGCTCCCCCCGCCGGATGGGCGTGACGATGAGCTGCTCCAGCGTCCCCTGGTCGCGCTCGCGCACGATCGCCTCGCTGGTCAGAGATATCGTCGACAGGGTCAGGATGAATGCGATCAGGCCCGGGACCATGAAGTTGACGCTCTTCATGCTCGGGTTGAAGAGTACTCGGACCCGCGGATCGACCGTCGGCGGGCGCGCGCCGAGGTTGGTCAGCGTGCGCAGCTTGGCCTGGGCGATGCCGTTCGACTGCCGGCCGATAATCAGCGTTGCGTAGTTGCGCGCGACACTCGACGCGTTCGACTCCGTGCCGTCGACGATGATCTGTACCACCGCGGTTCGGCCCGCCGCGATGTCGTCCGCGTAGCCGTTGGGAACGGTCAGCGCGATGATCGCATCCCCGGCGTCGAGCAGCTTCGTCACCTGGGCCATATTGTCCGGATAGTAGTTGACGTCGAAGTAGCCGGCGTTGGAGAAGCTCGCTACGAGCCGACGTGACTCAGCCGACTTGTCGTGGTCGATCCCCGCCATCGACAAGTGCTTCACATCTGTCGAGACGACGTAGCCGAAGAGCATCAGCTGGACGATGGGCAACACGATCAGCATGGGCAGCATCCCGCGGTCGCGCCGAAGCTGGAGAAACTCCTTCTTGATGATCCTAGACAGCCGCTGCCACATGAGGCATCACATCTTTTTCTTGAACATCAGCGCCGACGCGACGATGGTCAGGGTCGAGTAGATGACGAGCGCGAGGATGTTGGGCCACAGAATCGAGGGGCCCGTTCCCTTCAGAAAGACTCCGCGCAGGATGGACAGGTAGTAACGCGCCGGCACGAGATAGGTCGCCCATTGCAGTACGACCGGCATGTTGCGAATGGGGAATACGAATCCCGACAGCATGAAGCCGGGAAGAAACGACAGGAATGTGGCCATCTGATTGGCCGTCTGCAGCGAGCTCGACATCGTGGAGATGATGAGACCCAGGCCCAGTGAGCCGAAGATGAACAGGGCGGATGCTATGGCCATCACGATGATGCTTCCCCGGAAGGGCACGCCAAAGAGGAATATGCCGACCAGGCTGACGAGGATGATGTCGATGATGGCTATTCCCAGGTAGGGGCCGATCTTGCCGATCATCAGCTCATAGCGTTTGACCGGAGAGGCGATGAGCTGCTCGATGGTCCCGTACTCCTTCTCTCTGACGACGGCCATCGCCGTCTGCACGATGGCGATGTTCATCATGATGATCGCGATCAGTCCGGGCAGCAGGAAGTTGACCGACTTCATGTCGGGGTTGTACCAGACACGCAGGCGAGGCTCGATCGGTTGGATGCCCTCAGCGGCGACAAGGCCGCGCCGCTCGAACGCCTCCGCCACGACCTTGCCCGACCAGAACTGCGCGATCGCCGCGGAGTAGCCGGCCGCGGTCTGGGCGGTATTCGGATCCGAGCCGTCGATGAGGACCTGCACCGGAGCCTTGCCCCCCTTGGCGATCTTCTTGGCGAAGCCGGCCGGGACTCTGATGATCACCTTGTCGGCGCCCTCCGTGAGCACATCGTCGATCTGTTTCTCGGTCGAGAGGGTTCTGTCGATCGCGAAGTATCCGGATGCCGAGAAGGACTGGACCAGCTGGCGGCTCGTCGTCGTCTTGTCCTGGTCGAGGACGGCGGTGGGGATGTTGGTGATGTCGTAGTTCAGAGCGTAGGAGAATAGGATGAGCTGGATGAGCGGCATGCCGAAGACGCTCATGATGATTCTGGGATCGCGAAAGATGTGGACGAACTCCTTGCGGCCTATGGCGAAGATGCGGCTCACTGCAGCTCCCGCCCCGTCTTCAGAGTGAAGCTGCGGCTCACTGTGGCTCCCGCCTCGTCTTCAACAGGTCGATGAACGCGCTCTCCATCGACACCCTGGCCGGGTTGATCGCCTCGATGCGAATGCCGTTCTTCTTCAGGAAGTCCTCAAGCTCGGGGAGGGCCTTGGCGGGACTGTCCACGCGCACCTGCAGCAGCTCGCCGTACATGTCGACACTGCTGACCAGGTCGTTCTTCTGAAGCATCGCCATCGCTGGACGCAACGGGTCGGCCTTGATCTCGACGAGGCCACCCTCCAGCCGCGCCTTGATTCTGGAAGGCGTGTCCTCGAGGATGATCTTGCCGTTCTCCATGAACGCGACAGAGCTGCAGCGCTCCGCCTCATCCATGTAGGGCGTTGCGATGAACATCGTGACCCCGCGCGCGTGGAGGTCGGAGAGGATTCGCCAGAAGTCGCGGCGTGAGACGGGATCGACGCCGGTCGTCGGTTCGTCGAGGAACAGGATGTCAGGCTCGTGGATGAGCGTGCACGCCAGCGCGAGCTTCTGCTTCATGCCGCCGGAGAGGTTCTCCGCGCGCAACTGTGTGAACTTCTGCAGCCGGCTGAAGGCGAGCAGCTGCTCGGTGCGCTCTCGCTTCTTTGCCGCGGTCACGCCGAAGAGGTCGGCGAAGAAGTTGAGGTTCTCCATGACCGTCAAGTCGCGGTAGAGGGTGAACTCCTCCGGCATGTAGCCGACGCGAGGCTTGATCGCCTCAGACTGGGTGACGATGCTGTAGCCGGCGACATGGGCATCCCCGCTCGTGGGCTCGAGGATGGTGGCGAGCATCCTGATCGTCGTGCTCTTGCCGGCGCCGTCTGGTCCGATCAGGCCGTAGATCTTGCCCTTGGGCACCCTGAGCGACAGCGAGTTGACCGCGACGGTGTCGCCAAAGACCTTGCGCAGGTCGGTTGCCTCTATCGCGTAGTCGTTGGTCATGCCGCTCGCTCGCGGCAGGTTGAGAACGACATCCTCCCTCTCTTCTACTCGAAGGCCACGTCAGCGGGCATGCCGGGCTTGAGCTTCTGCCCCAGATTGACCAGCGTCACGGTCGTACGAAACACCTGCTTGACGCGCTGCTCTTTCGTCTCGATGTTGCCCGGCGTGAACTCGGCCTGGGACGCGATGCGCGTGACCTTGCCGTCGAAGGCCTCACCGGGATACGAATCGACGCCGACCTTCGCCGCCTGGCCGATCTTGACCAGCCCCAGCTGGGCCTCTGGAACGAAGACGTCGACGTGCACCGTGCGCAGGTCGCCTACAACTGCCACGATCGTGCCGGGCGTGGCGTTCTCGCCCGCGCTCACCGGCACCGACAAGACGATGCCCGCCTGCGGCGACTTGATGGCCGCGTAGGATAGCTGAACCGCCGCCATCTGGTAGGCGACGTTTGCCTGGCGAAGCTGTGCCTTGGCCGCCGCGATGTCTGCGTTCGTTCCGTCGTCTCGAGTCGCCTTCAGGGCGGCGCGGGCGGCGGAGATGCCGGCCTTGGCCTGTTTCACCTGGTCGGCGAGGAGCGCGTAGTCGAGACGGACCAGGGTCTGACCCTTCTTGACCCGGTCTCCCTCGCTGACGGCGACCGAGGTGATGCGTGCCGCGGTCTGGGCGCTCACCTCGATCTCGGTCGCCTCAATCGTCCCCGAAGCCGCGAGCCCGCCGTTCTGGGCCTCCTGTTGGGACAAGACGTAGTACGCGATGCCGCCGACCGCTGCGACGACCACGACGAGTATGATGAATCGAAACGCCTTCTTCATGGGGCCTCCTAGCGTATGCTGATCCGTGCATCCGCGGGCATCCCGTCCTTCAGGATGCCGTCGGGATTGTCGACGAGAAGCGTCACCGCTTGGACATTGGAGAAGTACATCCGCTCCGTGGCCGTGTTGGACGGAGCGAACTCGACGGTCGATCCGATCAGATCGACACGTCCCGGAAGGGATCGATTCGAAAACGTGTCGATGCTGACCTCGGCCTCCTGGCCGAGTCGAACCATCCTCACTTCGTCCGGCGGCAGGTACAGAAACAGTTTCGCGCTGCCGGCTCGGGAGATCGTCACCAAGGGCTGGTTTGAGAAGGCAAGCTCGCCCGCCTGCGCCGTGACGTCAACGACCACTCCGGCGCCCGGCGCGCGAACGAGAGCCTTCGCAAGCTCGGTCGCGCTGGCCGCGACGGCGGTGCGGGCCAGGCTCACGTTGACCCGCGCGAGCTTGTGAGCGGCTGCCAGGCGTCTGCGTCCCTTGTCAATCTGTTCCTGCGCGTCGTCGAGCTTGGCCTCGGCCGCCTTGAGCTTGGCCGCGGCCGTTTCAAGGGCCGCGAATCCCGCCTCGAGCTGCGCCCGTCCCCTCGCCAGCTCTGCCTCGGCGGCCGCCAGCTGCTCTTTGAGCTCGGCCGGGTTCGGGAGTTTCGGGATCTTCGGCGCCGGAGCCGGGACAGGCGTGCCGCTTGTCGGCGGCGAGGGCATCGGAGGAATCGGCGGCAGCGGCGGAGTCTTCATCTTCGACAGCTGGGCCTTCTGGGCAGCGAGCTCTCGCTCGCCTTCGGATATCTGCGCCAGGCCTTCGTTGAGCTGGGCGCGTCCTTCATCGAGTTGGTCCTTGCCCTCGGCTATCTGCTCCCGGGCCTGGTCGAGTTCCCGCTGCTTCTGCTCCAGCTCTGCGATTCTCTTCTCCACGATGAGTACGTTGGCTCTGGCTTGGGAAAGGACGGCCCTATTCCGCTTCAGCGCCAGTCGCAGGAGCCGATCGTCGATCCTGGCCAGCGGCGCACCCGCCTTGACCGTCTCACCTTCCGTGACGAAGAGCCGTGTGACGATTCCGGTCGGCGTGATCGGATTCGTCGCGATCTGTGAAGGAATGCGGGTCGAGCCCGAGCCTGAGGCCAGTGCGGTCGCCTCGACTCGCGCATCGACGCGAGCCGTCACCGCGAAACCGTCGAGGAGATTCCGTTGCTTCGCGAAGCTGTTCATTGGGACGACGACGGGCGGGGCCGTGATGCGTGGCGTAGTCACCGTCCACTGCTCGGTGTCGACGACGCCCGACGCGTAGACGGTCCCGAGCGGCGCCGGGCTCATCGCCGACGTGACGGTCGCCTGGAACAAGAACAAGACAGTGAGGCCGATAAGGAGGTCCCTTCTCACCCAGGCTCCCTTCTCATCTCGGCTCACTCCGCACAAGGAGGCCGCCAAGCGCCAGATCGGCGATCTGGTCGCGCACGTCGTCGATTCTGTAGGGCTCCTGGAAGCGTATGGTCAGGATGTGGAAGTGAAGGATCATGCCGAGGACGGCGCGCACGGCGACGTCCGGGTCGACGTCGCGGCGAAACTCGCCGGCCGCCACGCCTTCTCTGACAATCCCCTCCAGCACGTCCAGGTACTCGGATCGAAACCTCTTCAGCCGTCTCATCGTCTTGGGTGGGGGCTTACCCCTCTCGGGCATTATGAACTCGACGAGCTCCCGGCCGGCCGCGAGCCACCCCATCAGGGCGCTGACAAGCGAGCGCAATCGATCGGCGGCCGGCAGGTCGGCCGAGGCCAGCTCACCGGCCTGCTCGATGAAGCGGTCGAGGTGAGCGTCGACGACGAGCAGGCCCAGATCCTCCTTGCTCGGCGTGTGGTAGTAGAGCGTCGCCTTGCCGATCCGCGCCGCGTCGGCGATGTCTTGCATCGTCACGCTCGAGTAGCCTTTCGTTGCGAAAAGGTCGGACGCGGCTGCGACAATCTGTCGCTCGGTCTGGCGACTGCGCCTCTGGCAAAGCTTCTTCTTCAGGTCCCGCACCTCGCTAGGGTTTCGAGCTCGCACCTCGCTATGTTTCGACCCGGCGGTCGAAAAGAGTGGTGAGATCACTATAGGCCGCTCACTGCTGGTGTCAAGACTTTTCGACCGGTCGGTCGAAAAACCAACACGGAGGCACGCGCCCGCATCGATGCGCTGGGCGAGGTTCGACGCTCCAGCCCCGGGTGCGCTAAACTACGCAGCGACATGCCCCAACCCCGCACCGGCAGAGGTGATACATCTTGGCAGACGAAATCGGCGTAGCTCTTCCCGACGGCTCGTGGCTGCAGGTCCCTGACGGCGTCACCGTTGCCGACGTCGCCGCCGCGATCGGTCCGCGCCTCGCCGCCGACGCCATCGCCGGTAAGATAGAGGGCCAGCTCGTTGATATGAGCGCACCCGTCATCGACGGCGCGCGCATCGAGATCGTCACGCCGAAGTCGGCCGAGGCGCTGGAGATCCTGCGTCACAGCGCGTCCCACGTCATGGCAGAAGCGGTGGGGCAGCTCTTCAACAACGTCAAGTTCGGCATCGGCCCGGCCGTCGAGAACGGCTTCTACTACGACTTCGATCTGGAGCGCACGCTCACGCCCGAGGACCTCGAGGCGATCGAGTCGAAGATGCGCGAGATCATCTCCGCCGACTCACCATTCACCTGCCGTCAAGTAACGATTGACGAGGCGCGCGAGGCATTCGCCGGCCAGCCCTACAAGCTCGACCTGCTCGAGGAGATGACCGACGAGCAGGTCGGCGTCTACACACAAGGTGGCTTCACGGACCTGTGCCGCGGGCCGCACGTCCCGTCGACCGGCAAGATCAAGGCGGTCAAGCTGACCAGCGTCGCCGGCGCGTACTGGCGCGGCAACGAGAAGAATCCCATGCTCCAGCGCATCTACGGCACCGCCTTCTTCGCGGAGAAGGACCTGGCGGCCCATCTGGAGATGCTTGAAGAGGCGGCGAAGCGAGATCATCGCAAGATCGGCAAAGACCTCGATCTGTTCAGCTTTCACGACGTCGTCGGCTCCGGTCTGGTCATATATCACCCCAACGGGGCGATGCTGAGGCAGCAGCTCGCCGACTTCATGCTCGAGCAGCTCAACCGGCGTGGCTACCTGCAGGTCATCACGCCGCACCTATACAAGGCCGATGTCTGGAAGATATCGGGCCACTACGATTTCTACCGCGAACACATGTACTTCTTCGAAGTCGAGGGTGCCGAGTACGGCGTCAAGCCGATGAACTGCCCCGGCCACGTTCTCGTCTACGCCAACGAGACCCGCTCCTACCGCGACCTGCCGCTTCGCTACGCGGAGATGGGCACGGTCTATCGTCACGAAATGAGCGGCGTCGTGCACGGGCTCATGCGCGCACGCGGCTTCACCCAGGACGACGCACACATCTTCTGCCGTCCCGACCAGCTCAAGGATGAAATCAAGATGTGCCTGGAGGAGGCCCTCTTCGTCATGGAGACTTTCAACTTCGGATGGTCGATGGAGGTCTCGACCAAGCCGGAGAAGTCGATCGGAGAGGAAGAGAGCTGGGCGCACGCCACCGAGGCGCTGATGGAAGCGGCCCGGGACATGGGCCTGGAGTTCGACATCAACGAGGGCGAGGGCGCCTTCTACGGCCCCAAGATCGACGTCAAGCTGAAGGACGCCATCGGCCGCACCTGGCAGTGCGCCACGATCCAGGTCGACTTCAACTTCCCGGAGCGGTTCGACCTGGAGTACATGAGCGCCGACAATCGTCACGAACGGCCCTACATGATCCATCGCGCGATCTTCGGTTCAATGGAGCGCTTCATCGGCGTGCTGGTCGAGCACTACGCCGGCGCCTTCCCGACCTGGCTCGCGCCAGTGCAGGCCGTGCTCATTCCCATCGCCGACCGCCATCTGGACTACTGCAATGAAGTGAGTGAGAAGCTGCGAGCCGCCGGAATCCGTTTCGAGATCTACGACGAGAAAGAGACGGTGGGGGCGAAGATCAGGAAAGGGCAGCTCCAGAAGGTGCCCTACATGCTCGTGGTGGGGGACAAGGAGATAGAGGCGGGCGCTGTCGCCGTGCGTCTGCGTGATGGCACCGACAAGGGGCCGGTTCCGCTGGGGCGGTTCATCGACGAGACGTCGCTTGAGATTGCCGCCCGGCGCGGCCGCGACTAGCCGATCCGCAAGACGTCAGACACCACTATCCCGAATCGGTCATCTCCGACGGCTTGACCTGCAATCGCTTGAGCAGGCTGATGCAGGCGACCGCCAGTCCGATCGCCGCCAGCATCCGGTAGAACTGGATCGGCAGGCCCAAGATCACGGTTGGTGCGGGGTATCCGCTCGTTATCGCTCCCGCGAGCACACCGTACGTGGCCAGGCAGATCGCCGCTGTGAGAGTATCTCGCGCGCACTCGCGCATGTTGAGCGCCTGGCACCTGCGCGACAGCATGTAGAAGCCGTACCCACCAAGCAGCGCTCCCGGAAGCCCGATGAGGAGCCGGATCGCGCGCTCCACCGCCGATATCTCCAGAGCCGACGCGCCTTCCGCGTACAAAGAGAGAAGCCCGGCCGCCAGCCCAATCAGTCCGAAGACTCCAAGCGTGATCACCGATCGATAGATTCTCGGATCCCGAATCGAGATCGCCAGGCCGAACTGGAGCAGAAGGATGAAGGATGCTGCCAGCAGGGTCAGCCGGATCGCGCCCAGGGCGCTGCCCGGGGTGGCTTCCACGCCGGGCAGTCGAAGGCCGACGTCGACTACGTCTGACAGACCGTGTACAAAAGCGAACATGCTCAGCAGACGCAGGTGTGCGGCAACGCCCAGCCGCGCGGTGCGTTCACCGTAGAGCCAGAGGGACACGCCCGTTACGAGCCACGCTCCTCCATACACGGCGTAGACAACAAGCAAGCCGACCTCGCGGAAACTCACGGTAGCGCTCCTTTCCCTGCCGCCTTTTCAGGCAGGATGTCGAGTTCCGTCAAAAGCATACCATCACTGTCCGATATACGCTGGGCGACGCTGTCGAGTATCTCCGAGACGAACGCCTCTCCAAGACGAGACTTGGCCGATCGGACGACGAGAGAAACATAGTTCTTGGCCTGATTCTCGACAGTCTCCTGACTGCCGGCGAATCGACTGGCCACGCTGCGACGGTCGCTGGGATGCCAGAAGTCGGGAAGCGTGGCTTCTGCGGCGGCGAATGAAACATCTTCGTAGATCAGCGTCACGGTCTTCTCTCCGGCGATAACCTCCACGGATTCCGCAAAAAGGCGCAGACAGTTGGCGATAGCGGTAACAAGGCGCCGCTTCTTCTCATCCGACCTGACGATCCAGCCGATCGCCCACAGAGGGTAGAGCGTCAGCAGCAGAGAGTGCGAATCGGAGCCCAGCTGCCGCAGCAGATCCCGCAACGTGCGGACCCCGTCTATCTCGGCGAGGACTCGCCGCTCGTCTTCGGTCAGATCTATGCCGACGGTCTCGTACTCGTAGCCGGGACGCGTGTCGAGCACCGCTCCGACCTCCATCGGAATCTGGCTGCGGGCGGCCTCCGGCGGTACGAGGCGGCATCCGCGGAGTATGACCGCCATGTGACCGTCGACCTTTTCGACCTGATCGTCGGGGACCTCAACGTGCGAGAAGGCGAAGCGGCGATCGGTGGCGGCAAAGGTCTCGCGCAGCGCGACGTCGGTCTTGACACCGGGGACCGAAACGAGCCCGGTGAGCGTGCCTTCCTCGAACTGGAATCCAACCTTGCGGTCGTCGGCGAACCCCCACAGTACGCCGGAGCGACGGGCGGCGACGACGTTGCGCAGCGTCTCATAGAGCGGGCATTCGTATTGCGGATCGGGCGCACCCGCCGGGACGGCGGTCAACGTGCCCGCCGACGATGCTTGGAGTAGGGCTGTCACGTGACGTATCTCCGCGTCCAAGAGCGCTCGACGGCGATCGAGCACGAGCACGAGCGACGCATCTCCGGAAACCCGGGCGTCTTCGAGCGTTCTCTCGAGCAACGATAGCGCCTGCTGCAGCGACGTCAGCCTGGCCAGAATGCGGGAGGTGGCGACGCTCGGCTCGAGCCGGTCGCTGTAGTACAAGGCGATATCGAAGCTCTGCATGGACTCCGGCAGCTCGCCCAAGGCCACCTCCACCTCAGTGAAGAATTCCCGGCGTCCCTCATCGGTGATCGAGTAGACCGTTCTCTCCGGCTTTCCTCCGTGCCGCTCGGAGTGTCGGGAGACGAAACCGGCACGGGCGAGACGGTTCAGCGCGTAGTAGACGGACGCCCGTCCCATCTTCACCCAGACGCTCATGTATGGACCGCCGAGTTGATCCACCAGTTCGTATCCGTGCATCGGTTCTCGAATGAGCATCCCGAGCAGCATGAGATCGGTCTTTGAAATGCCCTTCACGGAGCCCCCGCCTCGACGTATGAGTCCAGATCGAATGGTACCGCTTTTGGCGGATGCCTGCCAGTATAATCACACGTTATTCCATCACGGACTAATCCTGCCACTCACAGTGATCGAGGGAAAAGCCTGACGTGGTACCCGTTCCGACATCGCGGCGATGGTCGCGCGACCTCTGCTGCACCAGGCGGGCTAGGCCTGCTGCCTGCGGAAAGAGCGCCTGGAGAGCGGAGTGTTAAGAGAGTGTTAGGAAACCTTCACAGAAAGACAAGAAAAGGGGTTGCAGGCTCGTCCAAAGTGGACTAAGCTGAGATAGACCTCAGAGGCGTGGTGGCCCGGATGTTGCTCTTAGGTACGGAGGAAGCAATCGGCATGGGAGTCTCATCGTGAAAGCAGGAACAAGGCTGAACGGGCTCCCCGCAAACGACACAGTCCGGATTGTGGGCTCTTCACTGCCTCAGGACGCCCCCCTTTTAAGGAAATACCTGACATGAAACGTCAAGATACCTCCCCCCGGCAAGGTCACATCGCCGCTGCCCACTTGTGCAGGGGCGTGGATTGACACGTTGGCAACCGAGAAGAAAGGAGGTGCATACATAATGAGGTTGCTCAAAGAAAGTAGGAGTGCAATGGTGCTGTTTGTGGCCGCTGTTCTCGTTTTCGTTCTGGGCCTGGCGACGACGGCACTTGCCGTAGCGCCACAGACGTACAACGAGGCCGATCCGGCTTTCGGCCGCTCAGCATGGACCTATAAGGACCTCCAGGATACGGATGCGAAGTACGAAGGTAGCTACGCCGTCTTCGACGACACGTCTACCGCGATGTACAACAATCCGCACGGTGGTTACGACACCGGCACGAACCAGTGCAAGGTGTGCCATGCGGTCCACCGCGCCAACGGCGCGTACTATCTCTTGCGTGCCGATTCGCAGGACGACGCATGCTCCTACTGCCACATCGGAGGTTCCGCTCACTCGGACAAGGTTGTCTACGACGCGAACCCGGATGGCATCTATACGACGAACGGCCATACGATAGGTGCTCAGACGCAGATCCCGGATTCGTCGGAGAGCCAGGAGGCCACCGCGGTCACCCTGTCGACGACGGACGCCAACGGCGATCCGCTTGAAGAGACCATCCACGTTCGTAGTTACGAGACGGCCAAGAACGAGATGTACAGGTTCGGTCGTCACCACAGCCAGAGCCCGGTATCTACGGGACGCAGTGGCTATGCCAAGATCGGACCGCTGGCTCTTCGTTGCATGAACTGCCACCAGCCGCACAACGCGACGGAGTTGGTCTGGAAGCCGCGTGACTTCACGCCGTTCACCAGCGCCAACTACAGCACGGCCACCGACGGCGCCTTCAGGACATCGAGCTACAAGCTCCTGCGGCGTTATCCGTCCGCGTCCACCTACGGCTCGATCAACAGCTACGGCTACTGGGATGACGTGCAGGCCATCAAGGTCATCGAAGACAGCGCGACTGCCGGGCTGAACTTCAGCCAGGAGATGTCCGCCGAGTCGACCTACACGGAGAACGGCGTTACGCGGCGTCAGCCGCTGTGGATTGCCCAGGATATCCACAAGCCCGATCCGGATTCGGAGAGTGGCATCTATCGCTACCCGAACAAGGTCAACAACATGGCGTTGTCATGGTGGTGTGCTGACTGTCACAACCTGAACGTTGGTGGCTGGGAGCCGCTGACCGACCCCGAGCTCGGCTTCAAGGCTCACACCGAGCGGACCCACCCGGCACCGTACTACGGCGCCTACACGGGTCCCGGCCAGTGCTACAGCTGCCACCGCAACGACCTGTCGCCGCAGATGGGCCTGACGGCTGCCACCAACCCGGATCGTTCCTCGGGTTACGCCGCGGGTCACACTGTCGGCGGTGTTGTCAGCGCGACGGCTATCACGGGATCGTCCCGGAACGGGTGCACCCAGTGCCACTACGGAACCGGCGACTACTATCGTGAGCGCGTGAATGGCGGCGGCGTACCTGTCGTCGAGTCCGACTTCCCGCACTCCGGCGGTACTGAGGATATCAAGATGCTGGGTAACTACAGCGCGTCGGTCGCAAGCGCAACCGCGAGCTACGCGCCGACCTACAGCCAGACCACCGTCACCGAGAATAATCTCGATGCAGTGTGCCTGCGCTGTCATCCCGGCGTCGGTATCCACATCTAGTCGCGAGTTAGAGGAGCGAAGAGCTTATCGACTCGCACTGAGAGCATGAGAGGTGAGCCCCCGCCCTAGGGCGGGGGCTCATTCTTGGAAGGTCGCCGGCCGGTTGCGCCTGTCGGCCGCATCGGTAGGCGCATCGGCGAGTTGACCGACGAATGGGCCGATCCACCAAGATCTGGCATATGGGTTGCTATATATCTGTACTGGGCAGATGGGTACCTCAACCGGAAGAAAGCTAGCGAAGGGAGGCGAACCGGGTGGCCAGCACGGGGCAATCGCCTGAGTTCGTCGATCATGCTCGGGCCGTGACTCACGTCACAACCGGCTACGCTGAAGCGGAGTCGCGCGCCGAGCCCCATAAGGCACGGCTGCTGTTTCGAGCTCTTCTGGTCACCGCGCTTCTCGCCCTAAGCCTCGCCGTCGTCGTCAATTGGCTCGCCGTTCCCTGGGACTGGGGTTCCGGACAATTACGCGTCTCCGTTCCGGCGCCCGACGGACGCGTGCCGCCTCCGGGCATCAAGACGGCCGTCAACGAGCTACCGGGCGCGATTCCCGGGTTCGAGAACATCACGAGGCAGGCAGTTCCCGGCCAGGGTGGCCGTGCCGTCGAGGCGCTGTATGTGACTCTGAACATGAACCTCGAGATCCAAGTGCCGATAGCCGTCTACGTACGGGCCGAGGGGTTCCCCTCCGGCGCCCTCGCCCGGCGGCGGGCGACTGAGATCGCGGGACCCTTCCCGGTTGGCGCCTCAAGCGTTCGGGTCGGGAAGACGGCCGTCGGCAGGGCGGGTTACAGCTCCGATCGAGGCGCCTACACCATTACGTGGACCCGAGGTCAACACGTCTTCTTCGTCAAGAGCACGTTTCGCGACAAGGCCCCGGCACAAAAGCGAGATTTCCTCAGAGTTCAGGCTCGTCCGGTGGCAGACGCCATCGAGGCGTATCAGCGCTCCGGCAAACGGAGCATCAAGCTCTAGGGCGAGAAGCCCAAAGGAGTAATCGTGCCGCAAACCGGCGACAAGAATCGCCTGCGCAGCAGAATGGATCGCTACAGGCTCGACACGGAGCGGGTTTGGTACCTTGCCCTGTCTGTAGTCTGCTTTGTGCTGATCGTGGCCGGCGCCGTATCCGCAGCCGCGGTGAGCCCGCGTTTCTGCGCGGCGTGTCATGACCGCGAGACGGACGCCCTGACAAAGTCGGCCCACAAGACCATCGCGTGCGATCGATGTCACACGGCGCCGAGCCTGGCGGGGGTGGTCGACAGCAGGCTCGCGGTGGTCGGCATGATACCGGCCCAGCTCGTCGCCGGCAGCGGCCCCGCGCCGACGGTCATCGACAACGACCGTTGCGTGGCGTGTCACAAAGAGGTGCTCACGGCCACGACCACGTCGAAGGGGCTGCGCATGAACCACCGCGCGCTGTATGAGAAGAAGTGGTCATGCACGCGCTGTCACCCGCGAACGGCGCATCCGTCCTCACGAGCTCCCGTTCTCGGCTACTCGATGGACGTCTGCATGGAGTGCCATACGCCTACGACGGCGGATCTGACCGCCTGCGACATGTGCCACGTCGGCAAGTACCCCTCGGTTCGGCAGCAGGCGGGCGCGACGACACCGTGGGGCATCACGCACGGCCCCAACTGGCGCAAGACGCACGGCATGGGCAACTTGAACACCTGCGCCGCCTGCCACCAGGATGGGTACTGCGCCACATGCCACAAGATAGACATGCCGCACCCGGCGAACTTCCCGTCCGAGCACGGGAAGGTCGTCCTCAGCCGGGAGAGCGGAACGGAGGACTGCTTCGTTTGTCACAAGCGAACGACGTGTGACAATTGCCACGGCATCGAAATGCCGCATCCTACCGGATTCATAAAGACGCACTCCAAGACCGTTGGACGCATGGGCCAGGCGGTTTGCGAGCGATGTCACGCCGAATCATCCTGCCTGGACTGCCATGCGACCCACATCCATCCCGGGCTGCTGCCCGAAGTCATAAAGAAGCTACGAGCGAGGCCGGCCACATGAGGCTGCAAGACTACATAAACTCGGCTCGCACCTGGCTCACCGGCGGCGATCCGGCACGCAATCTCATCACGATTCTGGTGATCGTACTGGTGGTCACCGCAGTCATCGCCGGCGTCGTCTACTTCGTTCACGTCACGACGCCGAAAGGACGGATCGAAGCGCTGTTGCGCAGCAGGGCGCAGGAGCAGGCCCGCGGTCCGGCATGGCTCGTGAGGCTACTGGCGATACTGCTCTTCATCCTGGCCTTCGCGGGCATCGGCTATTACATGGACAGACCGGAAGGATGCAACCAGTGCCATGGGAATGCCTGGTCGAAATCGCTGTCCAGATCGCCTCACAAGGATGTCTCCTGCATGGACTGTCACGGCTCGCGGGGGATAACCGGGCCGGCGCGCGATCTGGTGGCGTACGCTCGGTGGGTAACCGTCTACACGGCCGCCCGCGAGGTCGTCAAGCCTCGAGGCGTGGGCATCTACGAGGGCGCGTGCCTCGATTGCCACCCTGAGGTCCGCACCTCGACTCGCGTCCGAAACGGAATCCGCGTGCGACACAAGGACTTCCTGGTCAGCGGCGTTACCTGCGCCGATTGCCACAACATGACGTCCCATCCCGACGAGGTTGCCGAACCGACCAAGCCAAGCATGAGCGGGTGTCTGATCTGTCACAACGGCGATCGCGCGTCGGCCGAGTGCGAGACGTGCCACGTTCGGGATCCCGCGCTGCAGTCGGTGCCTCGCGGGTTCGCCAAGGTCCATATGAGCTCCGAGCAGCAGAAAGGGGCCTGCTTCAAATGCCACAACCCGGCGCCCTGCACGGCCTGCCACGGACTGCGCATGCCGCATCCCCCTAACTGGGTGGCAAAGGGCGGCGTCGATCAGAGAAACAGGCACGCCCGGGAAGCCTTCGTCGACCGGCAGGTCTGCTGGCGCTGCCACTACAAGGGAACGGACGTGTTTTCAGCCAACCCGGACGCGTGCAAGCCCTGCCACGAACCCGGCATGGACACAAAGATGCACGGAGGCTCGGTGTGGATACAGGAGCACGGGCCGGAGGCAACGGGTAAGAGGACAGGAGTCTTCGCGGCCTGCTTCGACTGCCATTCAGCGACGCTGTGCGATCAGTGTCATCCGGCGTCGTACCGGAAGCTGTACAAGCCGAGAACGGGTCCGGACCAGTACCAGCGGGCCGTGCCGCTCGACCCGAGTCTGGTCCCGTAGTTCGCGGAAGAAGGAGAGAAGATGCGCAAGGTCATTACAGCACTGATAGTTGTCGCCCTGCTGGCGGCGGTCACCATCGTGGCGCTGTTGTTCAGCTCTCGGGGGCCAACGTCGACGCAAGTGATCAAGGACGCCAAGACGATACCGAAGAGCGCCATGGCGTTCGTCCGCAATCCATACAAAGACGACTACGGGATGAGCCGCGTATCGGGTTACGTGCAGAACCGGTCCGGCACGAAGATCGTGAACGCGCGCCTGGACATTCAGCTATCCGATTCGGCCGGCAACAAGAAGGAGCTCATCAAGTATCAGGTCAAGGACATACGTCCGTACTCCAGAAAGAGCTTCGACGCCAACGCGGGGCCCCTCGGCGGGGCTCGACGCGCCGACGTGAAGATAGTTGAGATCGAGGTGGCCAAGTGATGGTCCGTACTCGCCAACGTCCAGGCAGCGCAGACCGAAGCGGCCACACGTGGCTTCTCGTGCGGCGCCTACTGGCGGCGGCCGTGGTGATCGTGCTCGCGGCGGGTTGGGCCGCGTTGCCCGGCTGCGCCGGGGACTCCCGTCAGGTGACCATCGTCAAGCCGGGGCAGGAGAAGCGCGCGGGCTTGACTCCGCTGGAGCGAGGCCGGATTCGAGGAGAGGTGCTGCAGGTGGTCAGACCCGCCATCAAGGCGTGGCGGGCGGGCGATATCACGGCGATGAAGCGGTACTTCTCCGCCGAGCTGGTGACCTACAACGCCAAGGTCAAAGCGGACTACGCGCGTGAGGGCAAGGTCCGGGTGCGCGCTCACACCAATGTCGGCATGGACGTTGTCGAGTTGACGCCCGACGGCCGCGAGGCCTCGGTTCAGTACACCTTCAGGAATCGGTCCTACTTCGCCGCGAAGAGCACGAGGCGCGCTCTGACGAAGCCCACCGACGAGGATGGCGAGATAGACATGATCCTGAAGCGCACCAACGAGGGTTGGACCATAACGCGCATGTTCAGTGGTAGGGATGAGCTGCTGTGATCGTAGGTAACTTGGCATTTGTATTGCTCCATTCAGTGTGTTGCGGGACAACGCGGCACCGATCCGATTTGGAAGTCTCAAGAGCCCAGGGGGTTGTCCGTTGATGCTGGAAAAAGCCGTTCCATATCTGAAGGTCGCCATCGTTCTTCTCGTCGTGGCGTTGCTCGTGCTGGCAGCCGGTCTCGTTCGCTACGTGCTGCTGGGAGGTTCGGGGGCCGGCGCGCCCAGATCCGAGCTGGAGCGGGCGGTCTTCGCCGCTGAGGAGGCGGTTCGGGCCAATCCACAGGACGCCGGGGCGCGGGTGAAGCTCGCTGCGGCCTATCTGGAGCAGAATAGCGTCAGCTCGGCTATCGAGCAGGCTGAGTTCGCCATCAGGCTCGCGCCGAAGGATCCTAGCGGCTACTACGTGCTGGGCCTGGCTCAGTCCGAGTCCGGCGATCTGAAGGCCGCCGCCGGCAACCTGACGAAGTCCGCGAGGCTCAAGGGCCAGCTCGGCGACTTCTACGCGGACGTATACGCCGCGCTTGCCACCGTTCAGGAGAAGGATGGCGATCTGAAGGGCGCCATCAAGACGATGGGCAAGGCCCTCGACCAGGCGCCGGAGAACGCGGTCTATCTCACGACTCGCGGCCGCATGCACGAAGACGCGCGCGAGTGGGTGTGGGCGCTTGATGACTACCTTTCAGCGCTTCAGTACGTGCCGGACTACGAGCCTGCCGGCGATGCCTACAACCGCCTGGCTCGCGAGCATCCGGAGGCGCTCGAGAAGCTCAAAGAGATGGAGAAGGCAAGCCAGAAAGCCCAGACGAAGAGCAAGTAGCTTAGGAGGTCACCTTGTCACCAAGCAGCGAAGCAACCAGACGCACGGCGGTCAGATATCTGGCTGTCGCCATCGCCCTTCTCCTTTTAGTTCTGATTCTGGGCATCTTCTACTATCTGCTCACGCGCCCGCCCGAGCTCAAGGAGAGCGGGGCCAAGGATCGCAACTTCCTCTTTTCGATATACGGTTTCCAAGGCGACTTGTTACGTAGACCGACCGGGGTCGGCCTGGACGCAAAGGGCAACATCTACGTTGCCGACACCGGCAAGAAGCGCATCGTCATCTTCGATCGGGAGGGCAACTACGTCGCGACCTACGGCGAATTCGGCAAGAAGCCGCTGGAGCTGTGGGATCCGATAGACGTCGCCGTCGCGGCGGACGGACGAAGCTATGTGCTCGACAAGACTCAGAAGAAGATTGTCGTCTACGACTCGGCTCGCCGGCCGATTCACGTCATCACCTTTCCTGAGGCGCCGCTGTCGGTCGAAGTCTCCGGCGACAAGCTGTTCGTTACGACGGTCAGCGGCGTGCTCATCGGCGACCTGAGAGGCAATCTGCTGACCGGCTACATCGCCCGGGGCAAGAAGACCGGGCAGTTCGACCTTCCCGGCGCGCTGGCGGTGGGCAAGGACGGAACCCTCTACGTCGCCGACTCTCTCAACTATAGGGTCCAGGCGATCGGGACGAACGGGAAGCCCAAGTGGGCCTATGGCAAGCCGTTGCCGCCCAAAACGGCGGTGATGTATCGAGGTGGCGACCGCAAGTTCGGCCTGCCGGCCAGCATCGCGCAGGACGACAACGGAAACCTCTACGTCGTCGACGGCCTCAACAGCGAAATCGTCGTTCTCGATTCGGATGGCGAGTTCATCGAGAAGATGGGCACGCAAGGGCACGGCGACGGCGAATTCTACTATCCGGAAGGTATCACCTATGGCGACGGTCGCCTCGTCGTGGCCGACAAGTTCAACGACCGTGTGGAGGTCTTCTCGGTACCGATCCTCGGCGGTCCGCGCTACACGGCGTATCTGCCGCTCGCACTGCTGTTGCTCCTGCTGCCGCTGCTGCTCTTCCTGCTGCGGCGCCGGGTGCGCTACGTGGCGACGTCGGCCTTTGTCGGCATGCTTGCCGCCGACGAGAACGCGGAACTCGTCGCCGACGCACTGAAGAAGGTCAACGTCTCGCCGGCGCTGGCGGAGCGCGCGAGCGGGCTGGAGAACGTCGAGCTGTCCTGGCTCAGCCGAGACATACCCTCCGATCGCGTGAGCGATCTTGTTGAGCAGTATCGCCTCGAGCAGGAAGACGCCGAGGCTCTGGCCGTGGCGCTCGGGCTGGGCGGCAGGAAGGTCCTGCTGACCGAGACCGAGGACGTCAGGCAGGCCGCCGTCGACCTGGAGGTTCCGACGCTGAGTTACGAGGAACTGATCGACACCCTGCGGTCGCCCGAAACCGAAGGCGAGGCGGCGGGATGAGAAAGACGCCGAAGACTCTCGCCGTGGCGATAGTCGTCTCGACCCTGGGCATCCTGGCGCTGGTCGCCGGATGCTCGGGGTCGCGCGTTCCCGATCCGGAAGGGATCCCCGAGCAGACGCGCAGCGCGTCGGTCTTCTTCTCAACCGGCCGCTCGCTGTTCGAGGAGAGACGGCTCGTGGACGCGAAGGATGTGTACGGCCAGACGCTCGCGGAGCTTCTGGAGGCGCACCCGGTCACCAATCCCGATGTCGCCATCGTCCAGCCTGCGGCCAAGGTTCGCTCGGTCAAGCTGGACCGCGGGGTGCTCACCATCGACTGGGACAGAGACGTTCTGAAGTTCGAGGCGGAGCCGAAGGAGAAAGTGTTGGCGCTCGCCGCGATCCTCAGGACATTCGGCCAGTTTCCAGAGGTGAAGAAGGTTCGCTTCACAGTGGAAGGTAAGACAGACGGCAAACTCGATGGTTCGGACGTACAAGTCTTCTGGGGTCGAGTCAGCCTGCGCGGTCAGCCCTGGGACGTGCTGCGGCCCTCGACAAAGTAGCCGTGGCCGTTCAGTGAGGACGAGGACCCCTCGGCTGCGGCGGCCGACGTGTTGTGCCGCGCTCGGTCTGATCTTCGCGGTCGTCATCTCATGGTGCGCGGCGGCTGTCGCCTCGGCGGCACCGCCTTCCGTCGTCGACGAGTCCGCTCCGGCCTACGGCCGGTCGGCATGGACCTACAAGGACATCCGCGACATCTCGTTCAAGTACGAAGGCGGCTACGCGCGCTTCGACGACACGTCGACGGCCACGTACGAGACCGATCCCCACGGCGGCTATGACACGGCGACGAACCAGTGCAAGGTCTGCCACGCTGTTCATCGCGCAGGCGGCTCCTACTCGTTGATGCGCGCCGACTCCGAAAGCGACGCCTGCGTCTACTGCCACGTCGGCGGCTCGGCGCACTCCGCCAAGACCGTCTACGACGCCAACCCCGGTGGGATGAACACCTCGGTGGGGCACGCGATCGGCTCCACCGCTGTCGTCCCAGACTCCTCGGTCGAAGAGACCCTCGACGTGCTGGAAGTTCCGAGCGTGGACGCCTCGGGCAATCCTGCGACCGAGACGGTCTACGCCAGACGAGCCGATCCTTCCCAGAACCGCATATTCCGCCTCAGCCGGCGCCATTCGCAGGGTCCTCCCGGCGATCTCTCCAGCGGCTACCTTCGAGTGGGGCCGACGGCGCTAACGTGCCTGTCCTGTCACCAGCCGCACAACTCTCCCGACATCTCCTGGCGGCCGATGTCCTTCCCGGGCGACGCCACTCGGACGGCGTCCGGCTACAAGCTGCTTCGAGCCAGTCCCTCCGGCTCGATATGGGGTCCCGACGACATGCCCTACGGCGGCGGGGGTCCCTCTACGGTCTCCTACACGACTGACGGGATGAAGGGCCTGAAGGCCTATGCCGACTTCGCGACCACCGGATATGTGAACGCGCCCAACGTCATCCGCTCGCCGGAGACGACGCTCACGCCCGAGACCCACGGTCCCGGCAAGACGATCTGGACATCTCCCGACTGGGGCCACAGCGAGACCTCGACGCCGGGCCCGGCCAGGGACCCCGCGGCCGTCAATCAGTACGCGCTGTCGGTGTGGTGTGCCGACTGCCACAATCTCGCCGTCGGGTACTGGCGCGAGGGAGAGATCGCCGATTTGGCCGAGCCGGCGCACGAGACATCCAGGACGCACCCCGCGCCGTTCGTGGGTGCCAACAATGGTCCGGGGCAGTGCTACAGTTGCCACCGGGCCGGGCTCAGTCCCGAGCCTGCCGACGCCGCGTATGATTCGGGCAGCGTCCAGTGCGAGAAGTGCCACTACGGAACGGGGTCCTACGCCGTCGACCCCGAGCGGACCTCTGCGTCAGGCGCCGACTTTCCACATTCGGCCGAGACGAGCGGGACGAAGATGCTCGGCGCTTGGGCGATTGGCGCTTCCGGCTCAGTCGAGCCCACGCAGATCACCCAGTCGAACCTCGATCTGGTCTGCTTGCGCTGCCACAAGCAGGGGAGCAAGACGCACTAGCAAAAACCCTACCGGTTTGCTAGGATAACCGCTATACTCCACCCACCCTGTAGGAATTGAAATGCCGTGTTGAACGACACGCCATCGTAGCGAGGTGACCGACGTGCAGATGCCCAAGACCGGAATGACATGCGCTTGTGCCTTCACGGACGCGATCGATATGGTCGGCCGGACCCCGGTCGTGAGAATCAACAACCTCAATCCCAACCGCAAGGTGACGATGTGGGCCAAGCTCGAGGGCTACAATCCGATGGGGGCCGTCAAGGACCGCATCGCCAGGTTCATGATCGAGGGGGCCGAGGCCAGCGGCGCGCTGACGAAGGACAAGATCATCATGGAGCCGACCAGCGGCAACACCGGCATCGGCCTGGCCTTTGTCGCCGCCCTGAAGGGCTACAGGATCACCATAGTCATGCCGGACTCCATGAGCATCGAGCGTCGCCAGATACTTGCCGCGTTCGGCGCCGAGATGGTTCTGACGCCGGGCAAGGACGGGATGAACGGGGCGATCGAGAAGGCCGAGGAGATGAGCGCAGATTCCCGGTACTACATGCCGCACCAGTTCGAGAATCCCGACAACGTTCGCGCTCACTATGACGGCACGGGCGCGGAGATCCTCGATCAGGTGGGACATGTCGACTGTTTCGTCGCGGGGATGGGCACGGGCGGCACGCTCATGGGCTGCTCCCGGCGCCTGCGCGAGGAGAATGAGAAGGTCAAGATCGTCGGCGTCGAGCCGTACTTCGGAAAGCCGATTCAGGGCCTGAAGAATATGGATGAGGGATACACCCCGCCCATCTTCGATCTGGACACGCTCGATGAGAAAGTGAACTACACTCCCGAGGAGGCCTGTGAAGCGGCGCGCGAGCTGGCGCGAGCGGAGAGTCTCTTCGTGGGGATGTCGGCGGGGGCCGCCATGGCCGCCGCGATCGATCAGGCCAAGCAGATGGACTCGGGCACGCTCGTCGTCATCTTCCCTGACCGGGGCGAGAAGTATCTGAGCACGCCGGTCTTCAAGTGCGACCAATGCGTCGAGCGTCCGTGCGAGAAGGCCTAGCCTCCGCGCGGGATCACGCCGCCTCTTCGTCGGCCATCTCTTCCGGCGTCATGGCCGGCGCCTGCTCATAGCAGGCCGTCTCCTCCGCTTCGGCCGCGGCCTCAAGGACGGGCCGCCGAAACGTCACGACGCAGTACTCGACCCGAACCGACTGCGCGCCCATCAGCCGAGCGAAGAACCCCGGCGAGGTGACCGTTCCCACTCTGTCGATCCTGTGGAACTCCCAGCCCTCGGCCGCCTGCTCGTTGGCGAGTGTCTCCAGGTAGTGCGCGGCCTTCTCTTTTCGGTGTTCCTTGTTCACGCGCACCGTCTGCGGCATCTGCACCATTTTGTATTCGTACTGGACCCAGCCGTAGTCATACTCCATCGCCGCTCCTTTCCGTCGGGCTCAGGCGCGTCGGCGTTCGTAAGATACTGTATTCCCGGATACGAGATTCGGGCTCGACCGGGCAGCGAAGGCGCCGATAGACAACCCGCGCTGCCGTTGTGTATACTTGGCCGCGTTGGACATATAGGAAAGCAGGGCGCAGTCCCTCACCTGTCGACGCCAAGTGAGCAGTTGACAGGTCGATTTCCCAGGAATGGGTAGCTGGCTGCGCTGCCCGTTTTTTTGTGCCCTAGGATGGGCCGAACGGGTGGGCTATCAGACAACGGAGGTGGGTTCTCCACGAGCACCGAGGCACGAATTAACGA
>DYIV01000109.1 GCA_020723435.1 Slackia heliotrinireducens
CGAGGCCGGCAGGACGGGTGTGGATGTGCATCGACACAATTGTGCCAGAAAAGGTCCCGGGCGGCCATCCCCCGCCTAATCGGGATAGGGGGCGACGGTTCGCCCGTCGCTCCCCTCCCATACCACCGGACAAGCGGGTCCGCATCCGGCGGTTCGAGAAGTTGAGGTTACGCTCCCAGTCTGGGAAGCCCCATCTGGTCGAACAAGCGATTGGGAAGCGCGACATGAAGGCCCATCGCGGCGTTCTTCCACCATCGGCGCGTGTTGGCGGCGATCCGAGCAGCCAAGTCCCGGTTCAGTCCACGGGCGACCAGTTCCCGGAAGGCCGTTCGACCTCGTTTCCACTGCTTCAGTTGGATTGCCCGAAGGCGGTGGCGGATCCATTCGTCCAGTTCGCGGAAGACTCTGGGGGTGTCCGCCAGCCGGAAGTAACCCTTCCAGCCGAGTAGATAGGCCCGCAGGTCCTGCACGAGCTTTTCGAGGCTCTGCCCGCAGATACGTCGGGTCAGCCGCCGTACCCGCACCTTCATCGCTCCAAGAGCCTTGTCGGCGACACGGATGCGGATCATCTTGCCTGGAGCCACCCAGAAGGAGAACCCCAGGAACTTCCGATCCCAAACGCGCGCCACCGCGCTCTTCGCTTCGTTGATGCGGAGCCGGAGATCGCCATAGAGACGGCGCAACAGTTCCATGACCCGCTCGCCCGCCCGACGTGACCGCACGTAGACGTTCCCGTCGTCGGCGTAGCGAACGAAGGCATGACCCCGTCGTTCCAGTTCCTTATCCACTCCGTCGAGGAGCACGTTGGCCAGGAGCGGCGAGAGTGGTCCTCCTTGCGGAGTCCCCTCGTGCCGCTCGATGACCACCCCGTTGACCATGACACCTGCTTCCAGGTACCGACGGATCAACCGCAGCACCCGCTTGTCCTCAATCCGCTTCGCCAACTTCCCCATCAGGATGTCCCAGTTGACCCGGTCGAAAAATCGCTCCAGGTCAACGTCAACAACCCAGCGACGGCCTTCCTGGACGTACCGTTGCGCACGCCGTACGGCATCGTGCGCTCGGCGCCCAGGGCGGAACCCGTAGCTGTGATCGGAGAAGGCTGGATCGAAGATCGGTTGGAGGATCTGAAGCAGGGCCTGCTGGATTAGGCGGTCCGGCACGGTCGGAATGCCAAGCTCGCGCTCGCCCCCACCCGTCTTCGGAATCATCTGCCGTCGGACCAGGGACGGCTGGTAGGTGCCCGCAAGGAGTTCCTCGCAGACTCGCGACCAGTTCGCCTTCAGCCACTTCGGCAGATCTTCCACCGTCACACCATCGATCCCGGAGCTGCCCTTGTTCCCCCGGACTCGCTTGTACGCGGCCAGCATGTTCGGGCGACTGACCACCCGTTCCATGAGACCGCTCGCTCCTGAGCCTTGCCGCTCCTCGGGAGCCGTCGGGGCTTCCACGCTCCGTTCTACACTCGGGGCTTCACCCCTACCCTCGAACGGGAGCTCCAGTTGCCTGGTCATCTGTGGCTCTGCCCCTCCGATCCCGAAGGCTTCCAGCTCTTCTTCTCGTTCGGTCCTTCACCGCCTTGCGACGGCTGTCGGGTCGGAGGAGGCGCGATTGGTTGCCCGCACGCTGGCCTCCGTCCGCCGCTCAAACCGGACGTGCGGTTCTCCCGCATCCGGCTTTCACGAAAACGCTCTTCTGAGGGGTTTGAGGGATGGAATCAGACCGACAAGGTTGACCAGCCCGAATTCGCCATAAAGCTTCGCGCGCGGAAGTGTCCTCCAGCCGGCGCAGCGCCACCGCTTGTGCCGGTGCGACCAGAGTCGCCGCACGATCCATCGGTCGAGTCGGTTGAAGAGCTTCCGGACGTGGGCTCGTTTGAAGTACTCGCCCCAACCTCGAATGACGGGATTGATCTCTTGGATCAGCTCTTGAGTAGTGACTGGAGCCTTCCGGCGCGTCTTGGCGCGGATCTGTTCGCGGAAGTGTTGGACCGACTTCTCCCTCGGAAACGCGTACAGGCCGCCGGAGCGAGCACTGCTCGTGATCTTGCGCGGGGGAAGCCGAAGCCCCTTCCCGGTCTTGATCTTGTATCCGAGGAACTCGAAGCCGTGCCTGACATGCACGATCCGCGTCTTCCGCGGATTGATCTGCACGCCAAGCTTCTCCAGCACTCGCGTCGCCGCCTCCAGGGCGGCCGAGGCTTCGCCACGGGTCTTGCAGGTGACCACCCAGTCATCCGCATATCTCGTGAGATGATAACCCTTGCGTCGCATCTCGCGATCGAATGGTGTCAGCAACACATTGCTCAGCAGGGGCGAAATCACCCCGCCCTGCGGGGTCCCGCGCTCAGTAGGAAAGAGCCGCCCTTCGCCATAGCTTCCGGCCGTGAGAAACGCCCGAATCAGGCGCAGCACCCGGCCGTCCGCGACGCGTTGGGCCGCCAAGGTCAGGAGCTTTTCGTGATCCACCGACCCGAAGAAATCTCGCAGATCGGCGTCCACAATCCACTCGCAACCATTCTGGATCTCCCGCCACACTTTGCGCAGGGCGTCCTTCGTCGAACGCCCTCGCCGGTACCCGAAGTTGGCATCGTCGAACACCGGCTCGAAGATCGGCTCGAGCCGATTAAGCAACGCCTGTTGGCACACCCGATCGAAGATCGTCGGGATGCCCAGCATGCGATACTCTCCCGGCCTGCCTGTCTTCGGAATGGGCTTCTGCCTCACCGGAAGTGGACGGAAGCTGTCGACACGGAGTTCTCCATGCATCCGATCGAGCCGCTCTTCGAGCTTCTCACCAAAGGCATCGATGCTCTCCCCGTCAACGCCCCCGCTGCCCCGGTTCGCCTTCACCCGCTCCCAGGCGATCTCCAAGTTCTTCCGCTTGTATACCTTGTCGATGAGAGAGTGGACCTTCCTCTCACCCGTCGGGTTGATCCAGTCAGCGAGTCTCCTCGGACGCCGAGGTTCGGGTCTTTCGCTCAAGGAACTCTCCTCCTCGACGCCCTTACTCATCCCGCCTTCCATCTCTCCCCAACCGTCTTCGCCGGCCGTCTTCCCCAGCCCACCCGGCTGCCGATCACTCGGTCACGAGGCTTTCACCCCGCTTCAGGTACTACCCGGCCGTCCGACGACTCGCCACGCATCGCGGACCACTTCGCTCTCGCTTATAGGTCCCCTTACTTCGACGCCACTCGAAGGCGCCGCGAGTCCTCCCGGGGTCACGCTTCGATCTTCCATGCCGTGCCGCCCGCAAACACCTTGGTGCGGTGGGTGGATGAGAACGCCTTCGGCGCCACAGTGCCGCCTCGACCTTGCCCCACCTTGGGCCGACCGGTTCGTCCTTGGGGTAGCCCCCATCGACTACGGCCCGGCACTTCTCCTCATGCCCTTCGGATCCCACCTCGCGGTGGACACCCTGCCCTCCGGGGTTTATCGAGGGGTGGCTCCAGGTCCGCCTTGGCTGTATCCGGCTTTCGCCTTCGTGCCCGTTTAGGCGTCTCCATACCTGCCTCTCTCCCCGGCCGACGAGGCATTACCCCCGTCTTCGGATACGGCGCCCCTCATCCGGACGCCGGAGGGACTTCAACCCTCCTGATCGATGCGCTGCCCGGCGCACGTCGGGTCGGAGGAGGCGCGATTGGTTGCCCGCACGCTGGCCTCCGTCCGCCGCTCAAACCGGACGTGCGGTTCTCCCGCATCCGGCTTTCACGAAAACGCTCTTCTGAGGGGTTTGAGGGATGGAATCAGACCGACAAGGTTGACCAGCCCGAATTCGCCATAAAGCTTCGCGCGCGGAAGTGTCCTCCAGCCGGCGCAGCGCCACCGCTTGTGCCGGTGCGACCAGAGTCGCCGCACGATCCATCGGTCGAGTCGGTTGAAGAGCTTCCGGACGTGGGCTCGTTTGAAGTACTCGCCCCAACCTCGAATGACGGGATTGATCTCTTGGATCAGCTCTTGAGTAGTGACTGGAGCCTTCCGGCGCGTCTTGGCGCGGATCTGTTCGCGGAAGTGTTGGACCGACTTCTCCCTCGGAAACGCGTACAGGCCGCCGGAGCGAGCACTGCTCGTGATCTTGCGCGGGGGAAGCCGAAGCCCCTTCCCGGTCTTGATCTTGTATCCGAGGAACTCGAAGCCGTGCCTGACATGCACGATCCGCGTCTTCCGCGGATTGATCTGCACGCCAAGCTTCTCCAGCACTCGCGTCGCCGCCTCCAGGGCGGCCGAGGCTTCGCCACGGGTCTTGCAGGTGACCACCCAGTCATCCGCATATCTCGTGAGATGATAACCCTTGCGTCGCATCTCGCGATCGAATGGTGTCAGCAACACATTGCTCAGCAGGGGCGAAATCACCCCGCCCTGCGGGGTCCCGCGCTCAGTAGGAAAGAGCCGCCCTTCGCCATAGCTTCCGGCCGTGAGAAACGCCCGAATCAGGCGCAGCACCCGGCCGTCCGCGACGCGTTGGGCCGCCAAGGTCAGGAGCTTTTCGTGATCCACCGACCCGAAGAAATCTCGCAGATCGGCGTCCACAATCCACTCGCAACCATTCTGGATCTCCCGCCACACTTTGCGCAGGGCGTCCTTCGTCGAACGCCCTCGCCGGTACCCGAAGTTGGCATCGTCGAACACCGGCTCGAAGATCGGCTCGAGCCGATTAAGCAACGCCTGTTGGCACACCCGATCGAAGATCGTCGGGATGCCCAGCATGCGATACTCTCCCGGCCTGCCTGTCTTCGGAATGGGCTTCTGCCTCACCGGAAGTGGACGGAAGCTGTCGACACGGAGTTCTCCATGCATCCGATCGAGCCGCTCTTCGAGCTTCTCACCAAAGGCATCGATGCTCTCCCCGTCAACGCCCCCGCTGCCCCGGTTCGCCTTCACCCGCTCCCAGGCGATCTCCAAGTTCTTCCGCTTGTATACCTTGTCGATGAGAGAGTGGACCTTCCTCTCACCCGTCGGGTTGATCCAGTCAGCGAGTCTCCTCGGACGCCGAGGTTCGGGTCTTTCGCTCAAGGAACTCTCCTCCTCGACGCCCTTACTCATCCCGCCTTCCATCTCTCCCCAACCGTCTTCGCCGGCCGTCTTCCCCAGCCCACCCGGCTGCCGATCACTCGGTCACGAGGCTTTCACCCCGCTTCAGGTACTACCCGGCCGTCCGACGACTCGCCACGCATCGCGGACCACTTCGCTCTCGCTTATAGGTCCCCTTACTTCGACGCCACTCGAAGGCGCCGCGAGTCCTCCCGGGGTCACGCTTCGATCTTCCATGCCGTGCCGCCCGCAAACACCTTGGTGCGGTGGGTGGATGAGAACGCCTTCGGCGCCACAGTGCCGCCTCGACCTTGCCCCACCTTGGGCCGACCGGTTCGTCCTTGGGGTAGCCCCCATCG
This sequence comes from Slackia heliotrinireducens, assembly GCA_020723435.1. Taxonomy (GTDB): domain Bacteria; phylum Actinomycetota; class Aquicultoria; order DYIV01; family DYIV01; genus DYIV01. The sequence goes on from DYIV01000109.1 coordinate 5,390, forward strand.
ACTACGGCCCGGCACTTCTCCTCATGCCCTTCGGATCCCACCTCGCGGTGGACACCCTGCCCTCCGGGGTTTATCGAGGGGTGGCTCCAGGTCCGCCTTGGCTGTATCCGGCTTTCGCCTTCGTGCCCGTTTAGGCGTCTCCATACCTGCCTCTCTCCCCGGCCGACGAGGCATTACCCCCGTCTTCGGATACGGCGCCCCTCATCCGGACGCCGGAGGGACTTCAACCCTCCTGATCGATGCGCTGCCCGGCGCACACTGCGCGACGTCCGACGGCCCGGCGCGCACCGGCGAGGGCTACCGGATCGTCTGGATCCGCAGTTCCCAGAAGATGGCACTCGATGCCCAGACCCGGGAGACGACGCTGCAGAAGGCCGAAGTGGAGTTGGTCGACCTCCAGACCCGACTGAACCGGGGTAAGCTGCGCCAGCGCGGGGCCATCCACCAGGCCATCCGGCAGATCCTGCACCGCTACCACGTCCAGCGCTTCTTGGCGGTGCGCATCGCCTCGCGGACCCAGGTTCGGACCCAATACCTGCGGCCGGCCCCGCCCGGGCGATCCGATCAAGCAAGTCCGCACACGGGTCTGTCACCTCGAGGTGCATCGCAACGCCGAGGAGCTACGGGGAGAGGCCCGCACCGATGGTGTCTTCCCCCTCGCCACCAACCTGCCCCCGGAGGCGGCGTCGAAGAAGGAAGTGCTGCAGATCTACAAGTACCAGCCCTATGTGGAGAAGCGCCACGCCCTGCTGAAGACCGAGCTGGAAGTTGCACCGGTGTACCTGAAGAAGCCCCGCCGGGTGGCCGGGCTGGTGCATGCCATGTTCCTGGCCATGACGCTCGATGCCCTGATCGAACGCACTTTACGGCAGGGTATGCAGCGGGAAGGGCTCGATGCCTTGCCGATTCTGCCCGAGGGGCGGATGACCAGGACGCCGACCACGGCCAGGCTGC
>DYIV01000110.1 GCA_020723435.1 Slackia heliotrinireducens
TTCCTTGCCACGGCAATGACGCTCACAGCGCCAAGCCGCACGGGCAGGGCGGAGGCGTCGGATGCGGCGAGGGCTGTCACGGGACCAGCGCCAGTCACGTGGTCCACACCAGTTCGGCGGACGCGCGCGGCCCCGACATCGGCTGCGCCGATTGCCACGGATCCAACCCGACCGACTACACCAAGTTCGCCGACGCTCAGAATCTGGCCAACACCACCGTCTGCGACACTTGCCACTCGCCCGGTGGCACGTTCAACGGCATCGACAGCCAGGCGACGACCACCGGACCGTCGGTGGGCGCCAAGGACAACTGGTCGATGGAGACGACCAGCCTTGTCTACAATGGCGCCGGGACCGCGCTTAGATCGGGCAAGGACAAGTGGTGCGTCGGGTGCCACGACACGTCCGGAGCCATCGTCAATGGTCAGACCGCTTCGAACAAGGGCGGAGACAACTCGAGCTACGGCTACTTTGCCACCGGCCACGGCAAGACGAGTTCCTTCGCTCGCATGAGCTGGCAGGACACGGCGGCCTCGGGCAACAGCGCCGCGAACCAGTCCTGCACCAGATGTCACGACACGGACCCCGGCGCCGGCCAGGCGCACATTCGTCTCAGTGGCTCAAGCGCCCGCCTGAAGGCGGGCTACGAAGACGACGCCTCCAACTAGAACTGCAAGCAGTGCCACGATCCTGGACCGGACGCAACGTCGACCCCGACTTGGTACGCGACCTACAGCGCGTACTCCGCCTCGGCGCACAAGGGCACCAAGTGCACCGACTGCCACGACGTGCACGGTGAAACCGGCTCCTATACCGGCATGACCAAGGCGGACAAGTCGAGCCTATGCAGCCTGTGTCATTCGAAGACGTCGCAGGGCGGCCACACTCCGGGGCAGTCGTTTGCCGTCGCGGGCAAGAACTACAGCATCCAGTGCGCGAGCTGTCACAACGTGCACGTGATAAGCGGCAAGTTCTCGGAAACCACCACAACAGCCACGCCCATCAGCCGGTTTGCGGACAACACCGAACCGTGGGGCGATGAGCCGAGCGAGAAGATGAGCGGTCTCGGCGGGACCTATCGCACGCCGAACGAGGACACCATGACTGCCGCGCAACTTGGTGACTATCCGACTTTCTGCCTCGACTGTCACGGACCGGGCAAGATGCCGATCTCTTCGCATGGCGAGATAAACTGGGGCGTCGACCAGCACGGGACGCCGTCGGCCAACCAACCCAACGGGTACGGAACCTGTCCGAACTGGTTCGCGTGCGGTCAGGCTTTCGGCTGGGACGGCGACGACTGCACCGGTTCCGAGTCCGACTGCTGGCCCGTGCTGCCCAGGGGCGCGGGCGACCAGCTCTTCTCCAGAGCGCCCTATACGCACACGGAGAGAGTCTCCGGCGCCAACTTCGTACTGTCGTGCAGCGACTGCCACACGACCCACGAGGGAGGCGGACCGGGCAACGGCAAGCTGAGACCCAAGGTCAACGGTGGGCCTTCGAGCCAAACGTGGAACACGGAGTGCAACGCCTGCCACTACTACTACAGCGACTGGCACGCCGGCATGGCGTGCGGAAACGCGAGCTGCCACGTATCGAGCCGGATGTCTTCGCAGGATGTGGGGAACACCCCGCACTCCATGAGTCACGGCAGCGGCTCCGGCGGAACAAGGACTTTCAATCCCGACCGCGTCCTGGCGATGGACTTCGAGGGCAACCTCAAAGACTCCGGCGGCTGGGAGTTGGACGGCCAGTGGTTTGGCGGCGTGGCCGGATCGTTCAGCGCGGGCAAATCCGGGCAGGCCATTGTCCTCAGCGGGGATCAGTCGGTGCAGCTGGGTACGGAGAACAGCAACTGGTCGACTGACGAAGGCTACCACGGGACCTGGAAGTATACGGAAATGAAGTACAACACTACGTTCGAGGCCTGGGTCTATCCCACCTCGGACACCGCAGACGACTACACCGTCTTCTCCAAGCACGTCGGCTACACCGACGGCGGATACGGATTTGCGCTGAGGAAGATCGACGGCACGCTCAGAGCGGCTGTCAACATCAACGTGGACGGCTCGGGGGGTGGTGTCCGTGGAGCCTACAGCGCCACGCCGGTGCCGCTGAACATGTGGACGCACGTGGCCGCCACGTTCGACAAGAACGGGCCGGACGGCGACCCGGGCAATCCGGCGGCGGGGAGGCTGCGCGTCTACGTCAACGGAGAAGATGTCACTGACGGGAGCGCAACGGGCGCCTACTCGCAGCCGGGTGCGGGCGAAACCAACATCTATCCGTACAGCCAAAACAGCCAGGACAATCCATCCATCTGCTACAACGGATCGTGGTGCGCGTCGGAGTTCTCCATTGGCGGATTCGACTGGCAGAACGGTTTCGTCGGCGGCATGGACTCCGCGAAGGTCTGGAATGTGACGAAGAACGCGGCGTACTTCGACAGCACGGATGCCGCGACACAGCCACGTATCAGCCTGGTATACGGCACAATCGGAAGCGACAGGCTGAGTGTCAGAATGTCCGAGGGCGTCTGGACCAACTCCGGGCAGTCGGGTGCGCTGGTGCCGGGCGATTTCGTCTTCGTGGATCTGGACAACTCGAGAACCATCTCGGCGGTCGATCACGTGGCGGGAGAGGCGACGGCGACGCTGACGCTCAGTTCCGCACTCGACGACACCAACGACATCGGCACAGACAAGCTTCGCGCGGTGGCGAACTCCGTCTACGACGACCACAACAACGCCGCGCCGACGGACACGGTCACGGTAATCGCGAGTCCCACCTGTCCGGAAGGTCAGGTCGTCTTCGATCTGAACGAGGCGACCGGGACGGCCTACGTGCTCGACGGCAGCGGGCTGCTGTCGGGCAAAGTGAATACAACCACCACGCCTCAAGCGATCGGCGGCGGCACGTTCAACGGCAACGGCGTCGACAACTACATCGACTTCGAGAGCAACAGCAAATGCCTGCAGGCGGATACCTCGATGACCGTCGAGACGCGTATCTATCCGACCGATACGAGCGGCACGGCCAACTACATCCGGCGCATTCTGGCACGCGACGGCGGCGGGAACTGGCAGATCTCCGTCTGGCGCAACAACACGTGGGGCAAGTTCGGCGCACCCTCGGACAGAGTGGCCATCGCGCTGTGGGTCTCGCCCACCGATACGCACGGAGGCAACGCCTGGAAGCCGGTGCTGACGGAGACGAGCTCCTCCGCGGCGAACTACACCTCGATAACCGGATACCGTTGGTATCGGATCAAGGCCGTCTGGAACAGTGACAAGAGCGGCGGCACTCCGGACCAGCCGTTTGTGCCGTGCGATATCTACGTGGACGATCAGGGGCCCAACGGGGACAACGTAGGCCAACTGTGGAGCGGATGGAGAAACGCCACCGACGCCGACCAGTCGCAATTCGCCGATGACAATCTGACGAAACTCTACACCGGCGACGTAATCAAGAAGTCGGAAGGCTCCTTCACGATCGGCGCCAACGTCGGCAATCACGCCAACAACGTCTTCCTGGGCAAGATCGACTACATCAAGTGGCAAGGCGAGGTCGACGAGTACCTCGACGCGTTGGCCATGATGCCGACACCGCCGTCGGGCATCGGCTACTTGGCATTCCTTGCCGACCATCCGGACTGGATGGCGCGGGAGAACCCGGATGAGGATACCTCCGCCAGAGCGGGCGCGCTGGCGCTCGCCGTCGGATCCATCGGCTTCGGACTGCTGATCATCCGGCGGGCACGCGGACTTAGGGTCACGCCGTAGACCTACCGATTCTCCGGCCGGGCGTGCTAGCATTCCTCGCGGAAGCCGGATCGGTCAGGCTGTCCACGTCCTCACTGCGTCGAATGGATGCCCGGTGAGCCAGAACGAGAGACCCAACAGCAGCGCGCGCACCCCCCGCGCCAGACGCCTGCGGCGCGAGAGGCTGGCGTCATATGCCGTCGGCGTGCTGCTGGTCACTGCCGGATTGTCGCTCGGAGCGTGGACTCTGTGGCCCTACGTCGCTCCCATCCGGGGCCCGCGTCTGGTCTTTGACGAGACGGCCCACGATTTCGGGGCGATCGATCAGACGAGACAGGTCCGCCACGTCTTTAGCTTCGTCAATCGCGGCGCCCAGACCCTGCACGTCAAAGATGTCGTGCCATCGTGAGGCTGCATGGCGGGGCTGGTCAGCTCCAACACGGTCGCGCCGGGAGAGACGGGGCGTCTTGACGTGAGGATCGACCCTATCGGCAAGAAGGGCAAGGTCACCAAGACCGTCGCGGTCTACTCCGATGACGCCGCGGAGCCGAAGCAGATCCTTCAGGTGAAGGCCGACGTGCGACACGGGACAAGGTCCGCCTCCGGCCTGAGGATGGAAAAGGTCCTCTTCTCCGCCAGGTGCAAGAGCTGCCACGCCGACGCCGGTCGCGGCCAGAAAGGCAAGACGCTGTACGAGGCGATCTGCGCGTTCTGTCACGGCGTGCGAGGCGAGGGTGTCTCGACGCATCCACTGAGGGAGGGCACGGATGCCTGGGCGCGCAACTGGATCGCCGTCGGCAAACCCGGTACTGCCATGGCCGGCTACAGCAAGAAGCAGGGCGGCCCGCTCGAAGCGGCTCAGATCGAATCACTGGTTGACCACATCAAGAGCCTGAGCCGCAGGCGCGATTGACGCGCCCGGTGCGTCGCCACGCCTGGGCCCGCTTTGTCCCTTTGCGCGTATCGGCCCGCTCGGTTCCTTTACACGCACCGGCCCCAGGCCGTACACTCCAGCCATCCCAACAGGGAGTGTCAGACCGTCGTCTTCCAGCAAGGATCGCGGAATGGATAAGGACAAGATAGCCGAGGGTGTGCGCGCCATACTCGAGGGAATCGGCGAAGACGTGAATCGCGAAGGCCTCCGTGACACGCCGCGTCGCGTCGCCGACATGTACGAGGAGATCTACCGCGGCATCGGAGAAGACCCGACGAAGGTGCTCAACGCCGTCTTCTCCGAGGACCACGACGAGATGGTGCTCGTCAAGGACATACCCTTCTATTCGGTTTGCGAGCACCACCTGATGCCTTTTGTCGGAAAGGCGCACGTGGCATACATCCCGGGCAAGGATGGGCACATCACCGGGATCAGCAAGCTCGCGCGAGTCGTCGACATCGTCAGTCGCAGGCTTCAGGTGCAGGAACGCCTGACGACCGAGATCGCCCAGGCGCTGGTCGAGGCGCTCGACCCTCGCGGCGTAATGGTGGTCGTGGAGGCCGAACACCTGTGCATGTCGATGCGCGGGGTGCAGAAGCCGGGCCACGTGACGGTGACGTCCGCCGTGCGCGGCGTCTTCAAGGCCAGCGAGGCGTCACGCAACGAGGCGCTATCGCTGATCAACGGGTAGCGTCTCGCGCGCCGACCGGTTCGCGTGCGATCGTCGGCTGGGTCACGGGGGGTCACCAATGCCGCCAAGGGTAGCGCCGATCAGAATCAAGTCCCTCTCAGATGCCGCCCGGCTTCTCGTCGAGCTGCAAGTCCAAGACGATGGCGTCGAGATCATGGCGCCCAAGCAGGTCTTCCACGCCTTCCGCATCACCGATCTTGATGTACGCGCCGCCAACATCCTCAAGCAGGAAGCTCTCTCCAAGGGCGCCGAATGCGCCACTCCGCGCAGCGTCATCACGACGGCGGAAGGTGTCACGACGGTCATACTCGCCGGCACGCGAGCGCAGCTCGATGCCGTCTGCGACAACCTCGCCCGGCAGCCGTTCGGTCTGCGCGGCGTGCGCGAGCAGATTCTGGCGCAGCTTGGCTACATTGAGACGTCGCCATCGTCGTGGCAGATCGCCGGTCGCGAGCTCGATCTGTCGCGCACGCTGGTGATGGGAATCGTCAACGTGACGCCCGACTCCTTCTCGAATGCCGGCGAGCACGCTGATCCCCAAGCCGCCATCGAAGCCGCGCTGGCGATGGAGGCCGACGGCGCCGACATCATCGACGTCGGAGGAGAGTCGACGCGTCCGGGGTCGGACGCGGTTGGAGTCGACGAGGAGATCGCCCGGGTGATACCGGTAATCGAGGCGCTGGTCGGCCGACTGCGGATCCCCGTCGCCATCGACACGCGCAAACCCGAGGTGGCGCGGCGGGCGGTCGAGGCCGGCGCGGCCATCATCAACGACGTGACGGCCTTTGCCGACGACGCAATGGTCGAGCTGGCAGCGAAGACCGGCGCCGGATGCGTGCTGATGCACATGCTGGGCGAGCCGAT
>DYIV01000111.1 GCA_020723435.1 Slackia heliotrinireducens
CGCGGCGATCGTTGAATTCCACGGCCACCTATGCCCCGGCCTGCTGATCGGGTACCGAGCGAGCAAGGCCGGGCTCGCTCGCCTGGGCATCGAGCGCGCTCGGGACGAGGAACTCGTTGCGGTGGTCGAGAACGACGCGTGCGGCGTCGACGCCGTGCAATACCTGACCGGCGCGACCTTCGGAAAGGGCAATCTCGTCTTCAAGGACCTGGGCAAGCACGCTTTCAGCTTCTTCTCACGCGACCGGGGCACTTCGGTGCGAGTTGTCCTTAAGCCCGAGGCCATCGACGACGAGAGGCGAAGCAAGATGAAGCGACAGCTGTCTGAGGCCTCCACGCCGCAGGAGCGTGCGACGGCCGAGGGGCAACTGAGGGCCGCCCGCGAGCGCGCCATCGAATCGCTTCTGGCCAAGCCGGACGACGAATTGTTCTGGTTCAAAGAAACGCAAGGCGAGCTGCCCGCGCCGGCGCGCGTCCTGCCCGCGATTATCTGCGATCGCTGCGGTGAGGGCGTGATGGAGTCGCGCCTGGCGATGCGCCAGGGAGAGTGTCTCTGTCTCACATGCGCGGCCGAGTTCGACGCGCAAGCCCCTACTCCATGATCTTCGTCGCCTCGGCCAGATCGAGGCGGAAGATCCTACGGATTGGCGGGATCTCGGAGAGCAGCAGAACGATGATGATTGACAGAGTCACGTAGACAACGCTCATGGGGAAGATGACCGCCTTCAGCGAGTAGGCCTCGGTGGACATCGAGCTATATAGCCCCTGAGCAGCCTTCACACCCAGCCAGACGCCGAGCGGCAGACCGCCCAACGCGAGAAACAGATTCTCCAGCGTCACCATCGTCGCCAGATGAATGCGATCCTCCCCGATGGTGCGCATGGTTGCGATTTCGCGCGTTCGCTCCAGGATATTGGCGGTGAACGTATTGTAGATGACTACGAAGGCCATTGCCCAGCCGAAGCCGAGCAGGATAAAGCCAAAAGCGTAGGAAAGGGCCATGTAGTCGTCGATTATCCGCAACAAGGCCCCTTTGACCTGGACGCCGACGACCCCGGGGATGTCCCGCAGGCGCTGCCTGATCGCGGTCTCCTCTCTGGGATCGACGTTCAGGTACAGCACGTTGTAGACTCGCTCGTTCGAATTGGCCAGCTTCGTGCCTTCTTCGATGTCGATGAACATGGGCGCGCCCCACATCTCCTCGCTGAGCGCCATCACCGTCAGGTCCTTCGCCTCGTCGATGTAGGGCGTGTCCACGGCAACGCGCTCCCCCACCTTGACGCCGAGCTTCTCGGCCACGGGGGGCGTCAGGACCAGGCCTCCGCGCTTCAGGGCGTCGGTCACCTCAGTTCCATCGCTCGCAGCGAAGCCGTGAAATGTTGCCTGGGGGTCCATAGCGGTGAGAACCCCCGTGTGTTTCTTGCCGTGAGCCGTAATCTTGACGGGCAGCATGAGCGCCGGCTGTGCGCTCTTGACGCCGTCCCAATAGGCGATCTCGCGCGGCCGGTCCGGATAGTAGTTCTCCTCGAAGACGGCGAGCACGTCCCACTTCTCGGCCTTCTGGAACTGATAGTCGATCATGTAGAACATCGAGTCGAACATCGACCACGTTGTGACCGTCAGGACCATCGCGAAGGCGATGCCGACGATCGTGTAGATGCTCCTGCGCTTGGCGCGAAAGACGTTCCTGAGCGGGAGCTTGAACGTGAAAGAGGTGGGCAGCGCCCAACCCATCAGCCGTTCGATCAGCGGCTTCTTTCCTCCCGAGAGCACGAGGTTCGGGTCTGCGTGCATCGCGCGGGCGGGCGGCATCCGTGCGGAGCGGTAGGCGGGAACGAGCCCGGCCAAAACGCACGTGATCGAGGGGAGTAGCACGGCGCCGATGACAACGTCGCTGTGGATCTCGTGCTTCAGATAGGGTATCCCTAGTATGCTCGCGTACAGCGCCGTGTCTCCTCGCCCGGCCAGATCGCCCAGCACGAAACCGATGGCGGAGCCGGCCGCCGCTATGAAGAGGGTGAAGAGCAGGTAGTGGACGAGAATCTGCCAGTCTCGATAGCCCAGGGCCTTCGCGAGGCCGATCTCGCCGCGCTGCGACTGCACGAGTCGCGAGAGCGCAATCGCAAGCGACAAAGCGGAGATGGTCAGGATGAGCGTGGGCATGAAGAAGGCGATCGACTGGTTCTGTTTGATCTCTTCCTGCAGTGAGAAGTTGCTCGGTTGATCGGCCCGCTTGACGGTCTCGACGATGTGATACGGATCTAGGATCTTCTCGACCTGCTTGATCACACGACTCTCGTTGGCACCTTCCTCCATCCGCACGGCGATGTTGGTGAATGATGACGGACGGCGAAACAGCCGCTCGACTTCCCGCTGGCTCATCCATAGGACACCGAACTCCCTGGGCGCCGCGATCTGCCCCTTGCTCTGGACGAGGAACAGGTACTCCGGGCTTGAGGCTATGCCCACGACGCGCACGTCCCGCTTCTGGCCGAAGACGCGGATCGTCACCAGGTTGCCGACGTCTTTCTCGGCATCGAGGGCGAACCTCTTGTGCAGGAGCCCCTCCACCCTGCCAGCTCCGACGTAGGACCCTTCAAGGACGAGGACGTCGTCGACAACCGGGCGCCGTCCGGTGGGGACGCCGATTATCCTGATCGACGCCTGCTCCTTCGGACCCAGATCGAGCAGCGTGTCTATGATGAGACGCCCCTCCACCGCCTCGACTCCGTCCACCTTCCTGATCTTGTCCACGGCACTTGTCGGTGCGTTCAGCACCTGTGTCGTGAAGTCGGCGAACTTCATGCGGTCGTAGGTTTCGGTCGCGGAGGTCTGCAGGTCCTCGTAGCCTGAGATGAATGCGACATAGCTCGTTATGCCCAACGCGACCAGCACGATGAGCGCGATGAATTGGCCCTTTCGGACCTTGATGTCACGCCACGTCTTGAGCATCAAAAGGCGCACGATGCGTCTCCGCTCTTGGGGTGGCCCTGGGGCCCGGCCCTATTCCATGATCTTGGTTGCCTGAGCGAGGTCCAATCGAAAGATCCGTCTAATAGGCGGGATCTCGGACAGAAGCAGCACGATGATGAGGGAGACTACGACGTAGACCACGCTCAACGGGAAGATCACCGCCTTGAGGCTGTAGGCCTCGGTGGAGGCTGAGTTGTACAGCGCCTGCGCCGCTCTCACACCCATCCAAACGCCGAGAGGGATGCCGAAGATCGCCAGCATCAGGTTCTCCATGGTGATCATCGCCGCCAGGTGCCACCTGTCCTCGCCGATGGTGAGCATGGTGCCGATCTCCCGAGTGCGTTCCATGATGTTCGCGGTGAAGGTCGTGTATATCACGACGAACGCGATCGACCAGCCGAATGCCAAGAGTATTCCGCCCATGGTGTAGTACAGGCCGAGATACTGGTTGATCAGCGCGGCGATGCCGCCTCTCGCCTGGACGGTGAGCACGCCGGTCAAGCCCTCCAATCGCTTCTTGGCCGAGCTCGCGAAGCGCGGATCCACGTTCAGATACAGTGCGTTGTAGACCTGCGTGTCGGAGTCGGCGAGCTGCCTGCCCTGCTCTAAGCTCGTGAAGAGCGGCGATCCCCAAAGCTCGTCGCTGAGAGCGGCGACTTTGAGCGTTCGCGCGTCCTGGATGTAGGGGGAGTCAACCGAAACCGTGTCGCCGATGTCCACGCCAAGCTTCTGGGCCACCGGCGGTGTCATTATCAACCCGTCCTCGGCTATCGCACGCTGGGCCGGCACGCCCGACACGATGTCGAATCCATGGAATGTGTCGCCCGGAGCCATCGCCGTCACCGCGCCGTCGTGGACGTTGCCGTTCGCTCGAAGCGTGACCGGGACTATGAGCACCGGCTCCACCTTCCTAACGCCCTGCCAGTACCGAATCTCCCGCGGCCGATCTGTGTAGAAGTTGTTGTCGAACGCCGCCACCATGTCCCAGCGCTCAGCCGTTCCGAGCTGCCAGTTGATCAAGTACGTCAGGGTGTCGAAGAGCGACCACGTGGCCACGGTGAGCACGAGGGCGAACGAGATGCCAACGATGGTGTAGAGGCTCCGCCTCTTGGCGCGAAAGACGTTGCGCAGAGGTACCCTGAACGTGAAGCTGCGGGGCATGATCCAGCCGAACAGCTTCTCCAGCAGCGGCCGCCTCGTCTCGGGAATGGCTATGTTCGGGTCGGCGTGCATGGCGCGGGCGGGAGGCATCTGCGCCGAGCGATAGGCGGGCACCAGACCGGCCAGAACACATGACGCCGTCGAAATGAGTATCGAGCCGAACACAACGTTGATGTGAACCTCGTGCGCCAGGTAGGGGATCGTGAAGAACGTGGCATACAGCCGCGTAATCTGTGCGGCGGCGAGCTGGCCAAGCGCGAAGCCGATGACCGAACCGATCAGGGCGATGAATACGCAGAAGAACAGATAATGCACGAGCAACTGCCAGTCCCTGTATCCCAGCGCCTTGGCCAGACCGATTTCGCCCCGCTGCGACTGCACAAGCCGCGACAGGGCGATCGCAAGAGACAGCGACGAGATCGCGAGGATGAAGGCGGGCATGAGGTATGCCTCCGCCTGGATTCCATCGAGCTTCTGTTGCAGTAGGAATGCGCTGGGCTGGTCGGCCCTCTTGACTGTGTCGATGACACCATAGGGCTTGAGCGCCTTCTCCATGCGCGAGATCAGAACGTCCTGATCCGTCCCCGGCTTCGTCCTCACGGAGATGTTCGTGTACGTGCCCGGCTTGTGGAACATGCGCTCCACGTTGGGCTGCGTCATCCACAGGATCGTGAACTCGTCGGGCCCCGTCGCGTCCGATTTGGACCTGGCCGGATAGAAGTAGTCAGGGTCGGTGGCGATTCCGACGACGCGAACGGATCGCTTCTGGCCCAGAACTTCCAGGGTGAGCTTGTCGCCGATTTCGATGCCCTTGTTGTCGGCAAGTATCCTGTGTAGCAGCGCCTCATTCGGACGTCTGGGGTATTCACCCCTGAAGACCAGTACGCTGTTGACGGTCAAGCGGTGGTCGACGGGCATGCCGATCACGCGCGCGGTTATCTGCCTGCGCGGACCGAGATCGAGCGGAGTATCCACGGCAAGTTGCCCCTCCGCCGCCACCACGCCCGGCAGTCGGCAAATCGTCGCCAGGACACCCTCGGCGCACCGAGCACCTTGGTTGTGAAGTCCTCGGACTTGAGCTCGCGGTAGGACTCCTCGGCGGACGTGTGAATGTCTTCGTAGCCCGAGACGAATGAGACGTAGCTGGTGATCCCGAGCGCAACCAGGACGATCAGCGCGATGAACTGGCCCTTTCGGACCTTGATGTCACGCCACGTCTTGAGAAAGAGAAGCCGCATGGGACCTCACCATTCAACGTCATCCGGAGATACCGGGTTCTCGACGACCTCCTCTTCGACGATCGCGCCGTCGCGCAGGTGGAGCACTCGATCGGCGATCTGCGATATCGGCACATTGTGAGTGACGATGATGATCGTCGTGCCTTCCTGTTCGTTGACCTCTTTGAGCGTCTTGAGCACGAGTTTACCGGTGCGGAAGTCGAGGTTGCCGGTCGGTTCGTCGCCGAGGATCAGAACGGGGTCCTTGGCCAGGGCGCGAGCCACCGCTACGCGCTGCTGCTCGCCGCCGGACAGCTGCGCCGGAAAGTGATTCAGTCGCTCTCCCAAGCCGACCTTCGTGAGAAGCTCAACGGCGTCCTTGGATGAGGGGGCTCCGTCTCGCGCCGACAGCTCCAGCGCGAACTCGACATTCTCCTTGGCCGTCAGAGTAGGAATGAGATTGAAGAACTGAAAGATGAAACCGATCTTCTCACGCCTGAAGAGCGTCAGCTCCCGCTGGTTGAAGTGGGAGATGTCGACGCCGTCGATGATCAGCTGTCCCGATGTCGGCGCGTCGATCCCGCCAAGCAGGTTCAACAGGGTAGTCTTTCCGGAGCCGCTTGGACCCAACACCGCGAGGAACTCACCGCGCCGAATCTTCAGAAAGACATCGGGCAACGCCTCAACCTCGACCTCGCCCATCTTGTAGACCTTGTGCACATCCTCCAGCACGGCGATGTACTCGTCGGTCTTTGCGCCAGGCACCATGTTTGCCGCTGCTGTCTCACTCATCGGCTCCGCCTCCCTACTTCACCGTCACTTGTTGCCCGTCTTTGAGGCTCGATACCTTGGTGC
>DYIV01000007.1:0-13530 GCA_020723435.1 Slackia heliotrinireducens
GATAGTGCCGATGTTCATATGCGGCTTGGTCCGTTCGAACTTCTTCTTTGCCATCCCTAGTAGCCTCCCGTCTGCGTCGCCCTCTCAGTCGCGCGACATGTCGAGCGGTATCTCTGTACCCTGTCACACACCACTTCGTAGCGGTGAGTGGATTCGAACCACTGACTCCGCGGGTATGAACCGCGTGCTCTAACCACTGAGCTACACCGCCGGACTCAACCGACAGATCGATTCCGAGCCCACAACCGGACTTGAACCGGTGACCTCTTCCTTACCAAGGAAGTGCTCTACCGACTGAGCTATGTGGGCGCTCCAGAAGCTTGAGTCTCGCCGCAAGGGCTCGAGACTTCGGCCTCCCACGGTTGGCCACCAGCATCAAGAGACTAGTTCCCAGATTGGTGGGGGAGGAAGGATTCGAACCTCCGTAGGCTTCGCCGGCAGATTTACAGTCTGCTCCCTTTAACCACTCGGGCACTCCCCCATGCGGCATCTGCCGGGTCCTCGCATCGCTTGACGCATGTTCCCAAACACCGGCTTACCTTGGGATTTGCGGTAGTAGATACTAGTCGAATCGAGGGATGGTGTCAATTTGCCCCGGCGACGTTCCACTCGCCCGCACCCGTCGATGACATCGTCGAGCGCAGAGCGAACGGCCGCTAGTGTCGACGGTCCACGTATTTGGTCAGCACGCAGCAGGTTCCCTGCGCGACTCTCGGATACTCCACACCGTCCATCAGAGTCTTCATGATGAATATCCCGCGTCCCTTCTCGGAGCTAAGATCGGGCGTCGGCCAGGTTCCAACGTCTGCGAAGAAGCCGGTGCCTTCATCCTGAAGCGTGATCCGTACGCCACCTCTGACCGGCTGGATCTTCGTCGTTATCGTGTTGTGGAGCCCGTTCTTCGCCTGTCCGTGGAGGACGCAATTCGTCGCCGCTTCCCCCACCGCGAGAATGATGTCCCACACAGCCGCTCTGCCCAACGCCATTTCTCCAAGCGCGGAAGCCGCAAACGCCCTGATGTCGTGGAGCGAATCCGGCGCGTTGGGCATGACCAGCTCGTGGCACGTTCTGTTGGCTTCGCGACTCTCACGTTTTCCGGTACGGCTCATACGTTTTCTAGTACGGCTCATACTGTGTAGACTCCGGCCCCCATAGCAGGAGGAGTGCCGCGCCGAACTCCTCGGTTCCAGGTCCTACGCCAAGATATGCACCTAATGACACGCGACGAAACATCCAAGCGGCGTGCCACTGTGCGCGGTCGACCCCCACATTCTCGCCGAACACTCGGATGAGTTCAACAGCAAGATGGTTGTCTCTCGACACGCCGGTTGGACACAACCAAGCGGCAGGTGTTTTGGGCGAGCCAACGAAGAGGAATAATCATAGATACCGCACGAGCAGGCTCGTGCGGTAGGGATCCCCAGCATGCTAAGGGTGGTGGTGAACACGCTACCTGCTGTGCCAATCACGCCAAAGAGCATCGATGACTACACGGACATCGTCGGCGCCGACGTTGTCGACAATGCGAGGAGTCTCGCCGGGTCACTCGAAGGTGCGAGGGTCCTGCACGTCAACGCCACCGCGTTCGGCGGCGGAGTGGCGGAGCTGCTCTACACGAACGTGCCTCTCATGAGAGACCTCGGGCTCGACGCCGAATGGAACACGATAGAGAGCTCAGACGAGTTCTTCGCCATTACCAAGCTCATGCACAACGCCCTCCAGGGGATGGAGCTGCCGCTGACGGACACTATGCGTGACATCTACCTGTCCCACAACGAAGTCAACGCCAAGCTGTGTGAGGCGGACTTCGACTTCATTGTCGTCCACGATCCGCAGCCGCTGGCGATGCTCGCCTACATGCCGGAAGAAGCGCGTTCCAGAGCCAAATGGATCTGGCGCTGCCACCTCGATCTCACGAGCGCATACGAACCTCTGTGGCAGTTCATGCTTCCATACGTCAAGCTCTACGACGCCGTGATCTTCACGATGCGCGACTACGTCAAGCCCGGACTCGATTCGGTGCCGATAGCCGCCATACCGCCGAGCATCGATCCTCTAAGCCCCAAGAACCAGCCGCTGGACGACGCGATGGTCCAGTCGATTATCGGCCGCTACAACACCGATCGCCGGCGTCCGTACATGCTCCAAGTGTCGCGGTTCGATCCATGGAAGGATCCGCTGGGAGTCATAGACGTCTATCGAGGTGCCAGAGAGAGGGTGCCCGGGCTGCAGCTCGTCATGCTCTCGGCCATGGCCTCGGACGATCCCGAAGGCTGGCACTACTATGAGAAGACCTCCCGCCACGCGGATAACGACCCCGACATCCATATGCTCACCAACATGGAGGGGATCGGGAACCTGGAAGTCAACGCCTTCCAGTCGGGCGCCGCCGTGGTACTCCAGAAGTCGCTGCGCGAAGGGTTTGGCCTCGTCGTGACTGAGGCGCTGTGGAAGGCCAAGCCGGTCGTGGCTTCCCCCGTTGGCGGCATCGCGATGCAGATCGTTGACGGCGAGACGGGATTCCTCGCCTCCGAGCCCCAAGAGTGCGTAGACCGAATCGTCCGCGTCCTCCAAGACCAGGATCTCGCGCACCGGCTCGGTGCGGCAGGTCGCGAATACGTCCGCACCAGGTTCATAAGCCCGAGGAATGTCATCGACTACCTAAAGTTGTTCCGCAGCCTTGCGTAGCCCCACAAGGAGAGGAAGATATGGCCGAGCCAACGGAGCGAAGCGAACTGCCCAATGAGCTTGCGGATCTGCTGGGGGACAGGCGCCTAGTCATTGGATCGAGCCGCGGCCCCTACACTTTCCTCCCCCAGTCCGACGGCCGGCTCGCCATCAATCGCTGCGGGGGAGGGCTGGTGACGGCTATGATGTGCGTGGCTGAAGCCTCGGCGGCGACCTGGGTGTGTGCAGCGTCGTCACCGCACGATCGCGCGATGGCCGAGCACGATCCCCGCGTGGCATTGCCGCCGGGCAACCCGTCCTTCGAGATGCGGATGCTGCCGATACCGGAGGACGTCTACGACCGATACTACAACACAATCGCCAATCCCCTGCTCTGGTTTGTCCAGCACTACCTGTGGGACCTGACCCGTGAGCCATCCTACGACGATACGACACTGGCAGCGTGGAACGAAGGCTACGTCACATTCAACGAGACATTCGCGGACGCGATCGCCGAGGAGTGTGGTTCGACGCCGGAGCCGCTGGTCATGCTCCAGGACTATCATCTGTACCTGTGCCCCGCGATGCTGCGTGCCCGAGGCTGCACGGCGCCGCTGACGCACTTCACGCATGTCCCCTGGCCGGGGCCCGAGTACTTCCGAGTCTTGCCTTCGTACATGCGCACGCCCATCCTCGAGGGGCTGCTCTCGGCGGATATCGTCGGATTCCACACACAGCGCTACGTCCAGAACTTCCTGTGGACGTGCCGGCAGGTCGGGGGCTACGAGGTCGATTTCGAGAAGCAGCAGGTGGAAAGCGCTTCCGGAACGACCACCGTTCGCGCCTATCCAATCTCCATCAGCGAATCTACTATACGGGAATTGGCGGCGGCCGATGAGGTCGAGGACCGCATGGAGACACTGCGCGAAGTCGCGGGCGACGCCACGGTGATCGTCCGCGCCGATCGCGCCGATCCAACAAAGAACATCCTGCGGGGGTTCGAGGCCTATCGCCTCATGCTTCGCAATCACCCGGAGCTGCGGGGCAAGGTGGTCTTCTTCGCGATGCTGTACGCTACCCGCACCGGCATCGAGCACTACCGGAGATATCTGGCGGAGATCGAGGACATTGTGGCGCGTGTGAATCAGGAATTCGGCACGGAGGAGTGGCGGCCTATCCGCCTTCGCATCGCCGACGACTACTTCGAGTCCCTCGCCGCGATGCGCTCGTGTGACGTGCTACTCGTCAATCCCGTCTTCGACGGCATGAATCTGGTGGCCAAGGAGGGCCCGCTGATCAGCGATCGCGACTGCGTTCTTGTGCTGTCGGAGAACGCCGGGGCATATGAGGAGATGGGTAGAGCCTGCCTGGCCGTCAACCCGTTCGATTGCCGCCAAACGGCCGAGGCACTATACGAAGCCATCACGATGGACAAGAAGGACCGCGCGGAGCGGGCTGCCGTGCTGCGCGAGATCGTGAGCCGCAACGACTCGGTGAAGTGGCTCTACCATCAGCTCCGGGACGCCGATGAGGTGGCCAAGGTGTGCAATTCACGCAGCAAGCCGACGACGGCGTCAGGCCCGTCGACCGTGAAGTCAGCCGATGTGACGACGTCCTCGGCCGCCTCCAGTGAGGCCACGGCGACCGAGAATCCGCCCACGGATCCGCCTTCGCGCAGCTCACCCAACCGCTCGAACGCGGCAACATCCGTAACGTCGTCGCCCAGGACTATTGCGTGACTGAGGCCGTGTGCGGCGACGATCTGAGCCACGGCGCTCCCTTTGTCGGCCGGAAGATCCGGTCTCAGATCGATAACGCGTCGCCCCTCCTGCAACCGGAGTCCTCGATCCTGTAGCAGCGGCTTGGACAGTCTCAGCAGTTGACGTCTGACGCCGTCCGGATCTGCCGCCCCGCGGTAGTGCAGCGAGACCGACAGGCCCTTCGGTTCTACAAGGACGCCCGCCGGCACGCTCGCCAGCAGTTCGGCACCCACCTGTGCGATTGTCTCACGGTATCCCGCCGCGTGGTCGGCGTCTCGGACGCTGTCCTCGTCTCGCCATTCGAGCCCGTGGTTGCCGATCATGAGTATCTCCGGCGCGGGGACCATGCGAGCCATACTCTGTATGCTGCGCCCCGACAGGAGGGCTACAACTTGGAAGCGTGCCGCGAGATGAACGAGGAGCCGGCGGGTCGCTGACGCGACGAATGCGTCATCCGGCACGGGGACTATCGGGCAGATTGTCCCGTCGATATCGGTCACGATGCCCGCCGACGAAGCGTGCTCCGCCAGCTCGCGCAGGTGCGTTCGCAGATTTCGATACTGATCCACAGAGGGAAGCATATGCCGGCCCACCCTGAGTCGTGACGCGCCGCCCCGGACCGTCGTCGGGGCCCGGCTCCGCCGCCTTGGGGACTATTGTCTCATAGTTGCATTCGTAGGCGGCCGCCATGCGCTCCGGACTGAAGTTCGCTTCGACATGCGCTCGGCACGCGCCGGGGTCGATCTCGTCGATGCGGAAGAGCCGTTCGATCATCTCCTCAGTGTCGTCGACGATGAAACCGGTTATCCCGTCGACAACGACTTCGGGCACCGCGCCGTTGCGAGTCGCGATCACCGGAGTGCCGGCCGCCATCGCTTCCGCCATGACCAGACCGAAAGGCTCGGCCCACTGGATTGGGAAGAGAAAGCACCGGGCGCGTGCCATCAGCTCTCGCTTCCTTGCCTCGGGAACCTCCCCCAGGTACTCGGCTTCATCGCCGAGAAGCGGCTCGACCATCGTCTGGAAGTAGACAGAGTCGGCGCCGGGATCGATCTTGCCGGCGAGGAGAATTCTCATGCCGGCCGCCCGCGCGGCTCTGATGGCCAGATGTTGCGCTTTGTCGGCGCAGATGCGGCCGATCGTGAGCGCGAAGTCCTCCTTGTCGGTTCTGAAGGGATAGCCTTTGACGTCCACCGCGTTGTGCACGGTGTTCACGTAGCGCAGGCTGGGCATACGGCTCCGTTGGTACTCGCTAATCGCATTGTAGAAGCACGCGTCGGCGAACTCGCCATAGAAGCGCCGTGTGGAGTGAGTGAACGGCCCGTGCAGGGTGTGTAGCATCGGTGTCTCGACGAACGGGGACATCGCGACTCCGAGGAAGCCGCTGTGGTCGTGGATGATGTCGAACTCACCGGCGCACCGCAGTGCCGCGCTCACGTGCAGTGCGTCGGGCAGGGTCTCCCCAAGCTTCTCGGTTTGGGCCTCCTCGAACACAGCCCGTAGCTCCGCTGCCGTGTCCGAATCCCCGCTCGCGAATAGCGTCACGTCGTGCCCTCGCGCAACGAGCTGGTCGCAAAGGAGCGCGACGACCCATTCGATTCCGCCGTAGGACTGAGGAGGGACTTTGATCCACGGCGGCGCAAGCTGAGCAATTCGCATAGTCGAGGTATACCCGTCAAGTGGGACGCCCATCGCATATGGGCCCTATCTTCACAAGAACTCTGCTGGAGCCGGCGATGGGACTCGAACCCGCAACCTGGCGCTTACAAAGCGCCTGCTCTGCCAATTGAGCTACGCCGGCGTGCTCGCGTCGATCCTCTGGCCCGCCCTTTGAGAGCAGCTACCGTTCTACCAGTCCCAGCACCTTATGCGCAAGCCCCGCGCACGCAAGAGGCCGAGCTCGCGGCTCGGCCTCGACAGTCCACCTAGCCGTTGCGATCAGCACATATTCTTCCGTCGCAGCTGCAGCTCTACTTTGCGCTTCACACGCTGCAGCGCGTTGTCGATCGACTTGACGTGACGCCCCAGAGCCTGTGCGATTTCTTGGTAAGACTTGCCGTCCAGGTACAATCTGAGCACCTGCGCCTCAAGATCCGAGAGAATCTCCCCGAACGAGGAGCGCATGCTTCGGATCTCCTCTCCGCTGATGACCAGATCAACGGGATCCGTGACCTCGGTGCCGCACAGAGTGTCGACAAGCGTACGGTCGCCTTCCTCCTCATAGTACATGGGCTTGTTAAGAGAGACGTATGAATTCAAAGGGATGTGTTTCTGACGAGTCGCGGTCTTGATCGCCGTGATCATTTGCCTTGTGATACACAGCTCGGCAAATGCGCGAAACGACGCCTGCTTGTCGTGGCGAAAGTCCCTGATCGCCTTGTAGAGGCCGATCATCCCCTCCTGAATGAGGTCCTCTCGGTCGGCGCCTATGAGGAAATAGGAGCGCGCCTTGATGCGAACGAAGTTCTTGTACTTCTCAAGAAGAAACTCTACTGCCGATTCGCTGCCATCCTGAATGACTGTGAGTAGTTCGTTGTCGGTCAGGTCATCGTAGTATGCTACGGCTCGTCTGGTAGGCCTGGCCTCAACCTGCTGCAATCATATCGCCTCCGGTACGGGAAAGAGTGATAGTACGGCAGTACTAGACGCGCGAGATCAAGAATACCCAGGAAAAGTGCCCAGCCCACCCCCTCATCGTGCGTTCGGACTTCGGACCCGCTGCAAACGGACGACCCGATTATAGGTACAGTTGGAAACCCATGTCAACGATATAGTTTAGTACTTTTGGCCCAATTACCCTAGTCCTTATGGGCCGACGGGGTCCGATTCCTGCCAGATTGTGCCATGAGCGGAGAAGTACGTGGTCGTGGCCTCGCCGGACGCGGCGCGCGGCTCATTCCCGCTGGAGCTTCCGCAGAGCGTCGCGGACCTTCGGGTCGATCCTGTCCTCGAGGAAGACGCGACGACGACCTGTCCTTTGGTGCTCGGCGGCCTCATCCTTCTCGTCCGAGATCCTGGCCAGCAGCTCCAAGGCGGACATGCGCAGGACACCATTGGCGAATACCGTCTTCTGTTGCGCGTAGTCGGAGGTGGCCACGGTGACGGCTCGCTCCCGCCGAGCCTCGTGCGCCATGCGCTCAATGGTCTGGTCGGCCGTGTGCCCCCCGCGCGTGAAGACGACTCGGACGCCGACCGCAGTGCTCGTGCGCTGGACAACTCCGGAACGCCCCGAGGCATCGAAGACGACCGCGGCGTCGGTCTCGGCAAGCTTCGCGTAGGCCGCAACGTCTTCGATGAGCCGCGCGCGGGCCGCGTCCATGTCCCGGTCCTTGAGCTTCCGGTACCGTGGACTCGCATTGATGACATTGTAGCCGTCGACAAGGAGAAGCTTCTTCACGGCGCGCTGTTGCTCCTTATCCCTCGCTGGCGCAGCGCTTCGTAGACCGCGACGGCGGTGGCCGCGGAGACGTTGAGCGACCCGACCTGGCCGAGCACCGGGATCCTGAGCAGGACGTCGCAGCGCTCTCGCACGAGCCGGGCAAGCCCTTTGCCCTCGCTGCCGAACGCCAGTGCGGCCCTGCCCGACAGATCCGCCTCCCACAAGTTCGTCTCGGCCTCGTCATCCGTGCCGAAGACCCAGAATCCCGCCTTCTTCAGCGCGTCGAGCGCGGCAGAGATGTTCGTCGCTTGGACGATGGGCAGATGCTCCGTCGCGCCGGCCGCAGCCTTGACCGTGGCAGCCGTGATGTGCGCCGAGCGATGCTTGCCGACAACGAAGGCGGCGGCGCCCGCCGCTTCGCTTGTTCTGATCATCGCACCGAGATTCTGCGGATCGGTAACACCATCCGCCACTACGACCAGGGCATCTTCGGCGGCGCCCAACCCGTCGATGACTTCGCCAAGCTCCTTGAAGTGAAAGGGCTGGAGTCTGGCGACGACGCCCTGGTGCGCTCCACGCACGGACATCGCGTCCAGCTCACAGCGGTTGACCGTGCGAATCGTGACGCCCTGCCTGGCAGCTAGGTCCCAAATCTCGTCGAGGCGCTCGTCTCGTCGCGATCCGGCCGTCAAGAGAATCTCTCTGACAGCGCGGTCGCCTTTGAGGGCTTCGATCACCGCGTTCTTGCCCTCAACTACTGCCATGAGCGAGATCCCTCGGACTTGACAAAATGGGAGTCACGCGCTGGCCCTGAGGCGTGTCTTCGACGGCCAGCCCGGCCTCGCGGAGGCTGTCGCGGATGGCGTCCGAGGCGGCCCAGTCTCTGGCTGCCCGGGCTTCCGCGCGTTTGTCGAGCACGGCAAGGACAAGATCCTCCTCGCGCTCGACGGTCAGGCCGAGCGCCGTCGCGCTATCCCTCAGACTCGACATCGAATCCTCATCTGGAGCGATCGCGCTTCCGTCGGGAAGTCGCAGGGCCGCCCGGCCCTGCTCGCCGGCGTGTGCCGCCGTCTCCTTCGCGTTCGATCGGATCTTGAGACCCAGGACGCCGGCAAGCTCCTCAATCACTGTCGCGGCGTGGCGCACGTCCGCCGCGTCGGCGTCCGGCAGCGCACCCGCCTTCTCTTTCAGGAGCACATTCAGCGCGGCAACGAGCTCGAAGATCGCCCCCAGAGCGCCGGCGGTGTTGAAATCGTCGTCCATCTCCGCCCTAAACTCCGTCTCACACTCGTCGCACGCGCGCGCCAACTCTGAAACCTCGGACGGCTCGCTCACATCGGCCGTGCGTACGGCCCATTCGGCGTCGCGGAAACAGTTCGCGAAGCGCTCGACCTTCGCCCGAGCCTCATCGAGCGCGGAGTCGGAGAAGTCGAGCGGCTTGCGATAGTGGGTCCCCAGCATCAGCATGCGTATCGTGTTCGCGTCGTAGCCTTGCGTCAGCACGTCTTTGAGCAGAGTGAAGTTACCCAGCGATTTGGCCATCTTCTCCTTGTTGACATTGAGCAGTCCGGCGTGCATCCAGATGCGGGCGAACGGCCGGATCCCGGTTGCCGCCTCGGACTGTGCCACTTCGTTCTCGTGGTGCGGGAAGATGAGGTCGGACGCACCGCCGTGGATGTCGAAGCTGTCGCCCAAGTACTTCGCGGACATGACCGAGCACTCGATGTGCCAGCCGGGACGGCCCCTACCCCACGGACTCTCCCAAGAAGGCTCGCCCGGCTTGGCGCTCTTCCACAGTGCGAAGTCCATTGGATCTCGCTTGCGCTCGTCGACAACGACCCTTTCTCCCGCGCGCATGTCATCCAACGATCGGCCGGAGAGCTTGCCATAGTCTCCGAAGGTGCGCACCTCGAAGTAGACATCCCCGCCTACTTCGTAGGCATAGCCGCGCTCGATCAGCAAGGCAATCATCTCGATCATGCCGTCAATGTGCTCCGTCGCCCTAGGCGCATAGGCGCCGGGCGGCTCGATGGGCAGCATTCGCAGATCGCTCATGGCCCGTTCGAAGGCGTCGGTGTACTTCTGCGCGACAAGCTGCGTGGCTTCCTCCGGCGACATCGCGCCGGAAGCCAGCTCATCGCCATACTCCTGCTTCGCCTGGCTGATAATCTTGTCGTCGACGTCCGTGATGTTCTGCACGAACGTTACGTCGTATCCGGCGAACGCCAAGTAGCGGCGGATCATATCGAAGTTGAGGAAGGTGCGGGCGTTGCCGATGTGAATATGATTGTAGACGGTCGGGCCGCACGCGTAGATGCCGACCTTCCCGGCGAGGCGGGACTCGAAGTCCTCCTTGGCTCGTGTGCGCGTGTTGTATATGCGCATTCTAGGTCGCTCGCTTCCGCTCGGGATCTTCTTCCGCGTCTCCAGGGCCGAGTCGATTCTCGAGCCTGTCAATCCTGCGATTGATGCAGCGAAACATCTCGACCACCGGATCGGGCAGGTTCTCGTGGTGCAGATCTATCGGCTGGAGGCGCTCGCCCTCGCGCACGACGACGTGGCCGGGGACGCCGACGACCGTTGTGTTCGCCGGAACCGGATTGATGACGACGGCCCCGGCCCCCACCTTGGCGTTCTTTCCGACCGTGATCGAGCCGAGCACGCAGGCACCGACGCCAACGACGACATTGTCTTCGAGCGTCGGATGGCGCTTGCCCTTCTCCTTGCCGGTGCCGCCCAGCGTCACGCCTTGATACAACGTCACGTTGTCGCCGATCTCGGTCGTCTCGCCAACGACCACGCCCATGCCATGATCGATGAAGAAGCCTTCGCCGATCGTGGCCCCCGGGTGGATCTCGATCCCCGTGATGAAGCGCGCCAGCTCCGAGATGAGCCGGGCGGGCAGCTTCACATGGTGAACGTAGAGCCAGTGGGCGATACGATGCGCCCACAACGCGTGAAGTCCCGGATACATGAGGAACGCCTCGACCTTGCCCGTCGCGGCTGGGTCGCGCTCGAGAATCGCCTGGATGTCCTTACGAATATGCCTGAACACTTCGGTACTCCCTAGGTTCCTGTGGACGTCAACCAGTTTGAGTTCGGCGAGAAACGCACGCGCACGTGAGAACTCATCCGCTCGCGACCTCCAAGAGCGCGACGGCCTGAGCGGCGATGCCTTCGCCACGCCCCGTGAAGCCAAGTCCCTCGGTGCTCGTCGCCTTGACGCTGACCTGGTCTATCGTTGCGTCGAGGGCTCCGGCTATGTTGTGCCGCATCTTGTCTCGATACGGACTCAGTTTGGGATCTTGAAGCAGCGCCACGACATCGAGATTCACCAGTCGATACCCGTGCCGCCTCATGAATTCCGCGATCTGTTTGAGCAGCTTGATGCTGGACACGTCCTTGTACTTGGCGTCCCAGTCGGGGAAGTGAGCGCCGATGTCCTCCATCGCCATTGCTCCAAGGATTGCGTCGATCACGGCGTGCACGACGACGTCGGCATCCGAGTGGCCCTCGAGGCCCAGGCTGAATGGAATCACCTCTCCGCCCAAGACGAGTGGACGGCCGAAGATGAAAGGATGGACGTCATAGCCCATTCCGATCCTCATCGCCGGCTCCTTGATGCCACAATCACCTCCGCGCGTTCGAGGTCCGCCGGATATGTGATTTTGATGTTGTCGCCCAAGCCCTGCATGATGCGGACGCGCCCCCCGATCCGTTCGACCAGGGCGGCGTCGTCAGTCGCCACGATCCCATCGGCTTGCGCCGCCTCGACCGCCGTCCTCAGACGGCGAGCGGCAAAGAGCTGCGGCGTCTGCGCGAGCCTGATGGAGACACGATCCAGCGTGGCGATCACCGCTCCACCCGCGTCGACCTGCTTGACCGTGTCCGTGACTCCAAGCGCCGGCACTACTCCGTCCCAGCCCGGCAACGCCCGCGTCAAGTCCGCTATGAGCTCAGATGTCACCAACGGCCGGGCACCGTCGTGAACCGCAACGATCGCATCCTCATCCACGCATGCCAGGCCGTTGGCAACCGAGTCCTGGCGCTCTTCGCCGCCCGCGACGATGTCGGAGACCTTGGTCAGTCGTTCATCACGAACGAGCCGCCGGCAGTCGTCGAGACGATCGGGCGCACAAACGAGCACGATCCCTTCTATCTCGGCGCTCTCTTCGAACGCCCGCAGAGCGTGGGCCACCGCAGGGCGGCCGGCAAGCAGCGCAAACTGCTTGTCGCCGACCTCTCCCATGCGCCGGCTTTCGCCCGCCGCCACGACCACGGCCACCGTCCGCGACATCGACTACTTCCTCTGCGTCTCGTTATTCTTCATCTTGGCAAAGATCATCCGGCCGGCGGGCGTCTGCAGCACACTCGTGACCGTGAGGTCCACGTGCTGGCCGACGTGATGCTTCCCGCCGTCGACGACGACCATCGTCCCGTCGTCGAGATAGCCGACGCCCTGGCCCGCCTCCTTGCCCTCGCGCAGGACCTGCACGGACATCTGCTCACCGGGGAGCACAACCGGCTTCAGGGCGTTAGCCAATTCGTTGATGTTGAGGACGGGCACACCCTGCAGCTCGGCTACTTTGTTCAGATTGTAGTCGTTGGTAATCACCGAGCCGCCCGAGTCGACGGCCAGTCTGACGAGCTTGCTGTCGACGTCGGCGATCTCAGGATAGTCGATGTCGGAGATGTCGATCTTGATTCGTGGCTCTCGCTGGAGCGTGTTGAGAATGTCCAAGCCACGGCGGCCGCGATTCCGCTTGAGCGTATCCTCGGAGTCGGCGATCGTTTGAAGCTCGCGCAGCACGAACCTCGGCACGGTCAGCCGGCCCTCCAAGAACCCCGTTCGTGAGATGTCGGTGATTCTCCCGTCGATGATGACGCTCGTGTCGAGAATCTTCATCATCTGACCGGAGGCAATCATCGGCACACCCACGGCGGCGGGCTTGTGCCCTCCGAACCTGAATATCCTCGCCAACTCGTCCTTCTTGACCAAAAAGACGCGCAGTCCGACATATCCGAGGAAGACGAAGATGAGCGCGATCATCACAGGCCGGACGAGCGGAAGTCGAAAATCGATGCCGTTGATGGGGATCGACACCAAGGTTGCCAAGAGCAGACCCAAGAAGAGACCGATCGCACCGATCAACAGGTCGGTGCCGGACAACTTGACGGCCTTGCCCTCTATCCAGTTGATCGTCTTGGCGAGCTGACGACCGGCGACACCGCCGACGACGTAGCCGAGTGCGGCGCCCAGGATCATGAAGAGAATGATTGCGGTAATCTTGCTTCCTGAAAGTGGGCCTGGCACAGTGACGACGCCACCGAGCTGTGCGCCTCCGATCGCCCCCGTCAAGATGAAGACGAAGCGTACGATCTGAACAAGCATGTAGGGGCACTCCAGTCTCGTATGTTGATATGTGCTTCTCTTCTCTCTAGACGACTCCTTTCGCCCGGCGACCTAGGACTCTATGTCATCATCGACACCGTCGATGTCCAGCTGAACATTCTAGCACACCGTTCTGGTGGGCACCAACAAGGTATTACCAGCATGACCAGCGGTTTTGCTTGACAACAGCTCTCCGGTTTCATGTATACTGAACAGACATCGGAAGCAGCGTCGAGGGAGGCGGACGTGGAGTCGAACACCTGCACCAGGTTCCAGGCCACAGTGGATGAGTACCTTGTCCGCCACCGCAGCATTCTCGACGTGATGTCGAA
>DYIV01000007.1:13540-43403 GCA_020723435.1 Slackia heliotrinireducens
GTCGAAGCTGCAAGAGTCGACGGCGCGGGTAAGCCGCGCGATCGTCAAGTCGGTCACGAGCTGCGGCTGCATCGAGATCGATGCGTCCAGGCAGCCCCTTCCTGAAGATGCCAGCCTCTCCGAGATCTCCGAGTACATGCAGACACACCTTGAAGGCAAGATCTGCCCCAACTGCCTCGACGTCGTGGAGGAGGAGCTGGGCAAGAGCCTTTTCTATCTGGCTGCGGTCTGCGCGCTGCTCGACCTCAACTTCGAGCAGGTGCTCGCGAAGGAGAACGATCGGATCGCAACCTTGGGCGTCTACAGCCTGACCTAGCGTCGCCGATCGACCTAGGCGAAACGCTCTAGCCAGTTGTACTCCTTGAGTTTCGCGAGACCGTCCCTTATTGCCTCAGCGCGGCGCGGCCCTATGCCTTCGACCGCGTCCAACTCGTCAGCCGACGCGCCAACGATGGCCTGCAGACTGCCGAAGCGCGCGACGATGCGCTCGATGACCGAGACCGGCAGGCGAGGTATGCGCCGCAGTTGCCGGTATCCTTTGGGGCGCACAGACTGATCGAGTATCTGCATCGGCCCGTCGTAGCCGAGCGACTTCGCCACTCGCAGCAAGTCGAGGAGCTCCTCATTGCCGAGCGCGACGAGGTCGGCAATGGCGTCGCGCGGACGGGTGCCGGGGTGCACGTAGTCCCGCACCACCATGACGGCATCGTCGACCACGTTGACCATTAGCTCATCAAGCTGCATCTGCACCAGCCGACCCTCGGTGCCCAGCTCGCTTATGTACCGCTCGATCTCGGTGGCCACCTGCTGCACCATCGCGCCTCGCTGGACTACATTGACAACGTCCATCAGAGTCACGAGGTCCTCGAACTCCAGTGCGCTGAGGTTGGACGAGACCTGATCCAGGCGGTCTCTGTACCGCTGAAGCGTCTGTATCGCCTGGTTCGCCTTGTCCAGCAAGACCGGGATGTCCGACAGCACCCACTTCTGCTTGTCCTGGTAGATCGAGACCACGTCGCGGCGCTGAGATATCGAGATGACAAGAGCGCTCGTCTGTTTCGCGACACGCTCCGCCGTGCGGTGGCGCATGCCTGTCTCGGTCGTCGGCAGGGACGCGTCCGGCTGCAGATGTACGTTGGCCCAGAGAATCCGGTCGATCTGCTCGTTTAGGATGATTGCCCCGTCCATCTTCGCGAGCTCGAAGAGCCGCTGCGCGTTGAATGGAGCGTCGATGTGGAATCCCCCGTCGCACACGGGCATCACATGCTCGACGTCGCCAATTACTACCAGCGCACCGGTTCGCGCGCTGATGATGTGATCGACGCCCTGTCTAAGCGGCGTGCCCGGAGCGATCCGCTCCAGCGTCCCGAGTAGTGTTCGCGGCTTGCGCCTCTCCGGCATCGCTCTCCCTAGCTCAGTACGGCGGCGATAGCGTCGCCTGCCGTAGCGGCGCCCACCAGTTCTATTGACTTCGGCACCTGTGGGGAGACTTCCTGCGCAGGCAGCACCGCCTGTGTGAAGCCGAGTTTGTCCGCTTCCGCCAAGCGCCTGTCCGCGTGTCCCACAAACCGCACCTCGCCGGTGAGCCCGATCTCCCCGAAGGCCACGACGCCGTGGTCCACGGGTCTCTCCTTCAGCGCCGAGGCCAGTGCCAGGGCAACTCCCAGATCGGCCGCCGGCTCCGTTGCCCGCAGGCCGCCTGCCACGTTGACGAAGACGTCCTGTTCTTCAAAGTGCAACCCGCATCGCCTCTCCAGCACGGCCAGTATCAGCAGCATCCGGTTGTAGTCGATGCCCGTTGAAAGGCGACGCGGCATGTTTGCATAGGAACGGCTGACCAGCGCCTGGACTTCGAGAAGCAGAGGACGGGAGCCCTCGACGGCAGCCACGACGACCGAACCCGCAACGTTGGGAGGTCGTTGTGCCAAGAACAGCGCCGACGGGTTGGCGACCGGCTCCAGGCCGCCTCCCTTCATCTCGAAGATTCCGAGCTCGTTCGTCGATCCGAAGCGGTTCTTGACGGCGCGCACCAGACGGTACGTGTAGTGGCTGTCTCCTTCAAAATACAGAACCGTGTCGACCATGTGCTCCAGAACCCGCGGCCCGGCGATTGCCCCATCTTTCGTCACGTGACCGACTATGAAGGTGGGGATGTTGTCGGCCTTGGCCAGGCGCATCAGGCGAGCCGTGCATTCCCGCACCTGGCTCACGCTTCCCGGCGCCGACGTCACTCCGGGATCGTAGAGCGTCTGAATCGAGTCGATGACCAGCAGCGACGGCACCAGCTCGCGCACGCGCGCCTCAATCTGCTCGATGTCGATCTCAGGAAGCAGGTACAGATTCTCCGACAGCGCCCCCAGTCGATCGGCGCGCATTCTCACCTGCCGTGGCGACTCTTCTCCGGTAACCAAGAGCGCCTTGGACCCCTGCTCGGCTGCGTTGTTGGCCACTTGGAGGAGGAGCGTCGACTTGCCGATGCCGGGCTCCCCCCCGATCAGCACGAGTGAGCCGGGCACAACGCCGCCACCCAGGACGCGGTCGAATTCGGCGATAGCCGTGGAGAAACGCTCTTCAACCAGGGTCTCGACTTCGGAGAGCTGCTGGGGTTGGACGATCGTGGCCCGCGTCATCGCGCGCGGAGACTCGGCTTCCGTCTCCTCAACGAAGGTACCGTACTGCCCGCAGTCGCCGCAACGGCCCATCCATTTCGGTGAGGTGCCGCCACACTCTTGGCATCGGAAGAATACCCTGGCCCGCGCCATTCGCTACTTGTCGGGCACGGGGGCCGTGACTTCTTGCTCCAGGCTTCCGCGGAAGACGATCTCGTGATCCTTGGCGTCGACCTCGATCCTCTCGCCCGCGGCGAACTTCCCGGACAGGATCGACTCCGAGAGCGAATCCTCTACCAGGCGCTGTATCGCTCGTCTCAGCGGCCGGGCGCCGAGCGCCGGATCGTAGCCTTCCTCCGCCAGCACATCACGCGCCGCGTCGGTGAGCTCCACATCCATGCCCTGACCCTTGAGCTGGTGGCGCAGACGCTCGAACATCAGATCGACGATGGCGCGAACTTCCTCGCGCGTGAGCTGGTGGAAGACGATGACATCGTCGACGCGATTGAGGAACTCGGGCTTGAAGACGTGCTTCAGCTCGCTCGTGACGCGTTTCTTCATGTCGTCGTAGGCGATGGTGCCGGACTCCCCGTGCTCGGTGAAGCCGAGGGGCACGCCCTTGGCGATGTAGCCGGCGCCTATGTTCGACGTCATGATTATGATCGAGTGCTTGAAGTCGACTCGCCGCCCCTGCGCGTCGGTGAGATGACCGTCCTCCAGAATCTGCAGCAGGATGTTGAAGACGTCGGTATGGGCCTTCTCGATCTCATCCAGAAGAATGACAGAGTACGGATGCCGCCTCACCAGCTCGGTCAGCTGGCCGCCTTCGTCGTATCCGACGTAGCCGGGCGGCGACCCTACCAGTCGCGACACCGTATGCTTCTCCATGTACTCGCTCATGTCGAGCTGGACCAGCGCCTCCTCATTGCCGAAGAGGAATTCGGCGAGCGTCTTAGCCAGCTCCGTCTTGCCGACGCCGGACGGCCCCAGGAAGATGAACGAACCGCTGGGCCGTTTCGGATCCTTCAGGCCGGCGCGCGCACGCCGGATCGACTTGGCAAGCGACTTGATCGCTTCGTCCTGGCCGACCACGCGCTGGTGGAGAACGTCCTCCATGCGCAGGAGTTTCGTCAGCTCCTCCTCGGTCAACTGGACGACGGGGATTCCCGTCCACAGCGACACGATGTCGGCGATCTCCTCATCGGTGACCTTGATGACCTTGCGCTCCTTCGGCTGGCGCCACGCCTCTTCCATCTGGCGCTTCTTGGCGATGAGCTTCTTCTCTTTGTCGCGGAGCGAGGCCGCCTTCTCGAAATCCTGATCCTCGATAGCCTCTTCCTTCTCGTGACGCATCTTCTGCAGTTTGCCGTCGACCTCTTTGACCTCCGGCGGCAGCATCAGCGTCGAGATTCTCATCTTTGAAGCGGCTTCGTCGACAAGGTCGATCGCCTTGTCCGGCAAAAAGCGGTCGGAGATGTAGCGATCCGCCAGATGCGCCGCGGCATTGAGCGCCTCGTCGGTGATGGAGACGCGATGGTGAGCCTCGTAGCGATCGCGCAGACCCTTGAGGATATCGATGGTCTCATCTACGGTCGGCTCGCCGACGAGGATCGGTTGGAATCGACGCTCGAGCGCCGCATCCTTCTCAACGTGCTTTCGATACTCGTCAAGGGTAGTGGCGCCAATAGTCTGCAGCTCACCCCTGGCAAGCGCCGGCTTGAGGATTGATGCGGCGTCGATTGCCCCTTCGGCCGCGCCGGCCCCCACCAGCGTGTGCAACTCGTCGACGAAGAGCAGAATGTCTCCTCGCTCGCGGATTTCCTTCATTACTCTCTTCAGACGCTCCTCGAACTCGCCGCGGTACTTGCTGCCCGCGACGAGCGAACCCAGATCGAGGGTGTATATGTTCTTGTCCGCCAGCGTCTCCGGCACTTCGTTCTTGACGATGTTCTGGGCAAGACCTTCAACGATCGCCGTCTTGCCGACGCCGGGCTCACCAATCAGCACCGGGTTGTTCTTGGTCCGGCGAGACAGAATCTGCATCACCCGCTGAATCTCGTTTCCACGACCGATGACTGGGTCGAGCTTGCCTTCCCGCGCCAGGCGAGTGAGGTTGCGGCCGAACTCGTCAAGCAGGGAACCGCGTTCCCTGCCGCTGCCGCGGAGCTCCTCGCCCTGCTGTTCCTTGCCGTAGTAGCCGGAGAGCAGCTGAATGACGGAGTTGCGCACGCGTTCGAGGTCGGCGTTGAGATTGGTGAGGACCTGAGCTGCGACGCCCTCGCCCTCCCGGATCAGACCGAGGAGTATGTGCTCCGTGCCGATGTAATTGTGGCCAAGCTGCAGAGCTTCGCGCAGAGACAACTCGAGCACCTTCTTGGCCCGAGGGGTAAACGGAATGTGGCCGGCCGGCATGGAGCTTCCCTTGCCCACCATGTCCTCGACCTGGTTGCGCACGTCCTCGAGGTTGATGCCAAGGCTCTCCAGCGCGCGAGCCGCCACACCGTCCTCTTCGCGGATGAGGCCGAGAAGCAGGTGCTCGGTGCCTATGTAGTTCTGATGCAGCATGCGGGCCTCTTCTTGTGCGAAGACAACGACCCGCCGTGCTTTCTCTGTGAATCGCTCAAACACCGGCTGCAATTCCTCCTGTGTGGTGCTTCGACTTCTCCGCTCAAGCGACCTCTTGTTAAATGTATCGGCTCCAGCCGCTTGCTGCCGTACAGTGAAGCACATCTCGCGCCATCTTTCTCTGACGCTTATTTTACCATCGGCCAAAACCTCAAACACGACGGCCAACCAGAGCTATTCTCCCTGGTACATAGAGACGAAAAGCAGTCTAGCAGACACGTGTGACGGCCCCCCGGACCGGAAAGGCGTCCACAAGGCTGAAATCTCAAGCAGCGACGATGCTATCCCGCGGCCGCCGAATGTGTCTCCTCTTCGCCGGCAACGCAGACGCGGTCTCTGCCCAGCCTCTTCGCTTTGTACAGCGCAGCGTCCGCGGCCCGAATCACGTCATCCGCGCTTGCGCCGTCACGCGGGAAGGCCGCCACCCCCAACGAGATAGTGACCCCCCGCAGGAGATCAAGAGCCGGATCTCCCTCGGTGTGCTCCAGACCCGCCGCCCATCCCAGTATGACCGCGAGCCCGATCGCTGCTGCCGCAATGCCGCATACCAGGGCCGTCCGTCGCACGCTCACCGCCAATCGAACTGAGTTCTTGTCGGCCGATGGCGCCACCGGAAGAGCGGCCCGGGAGCCGCGCACTGTCGCCGTCCTTCCCGTTGCGCCATGCGTGCATGTACCGACGCCACCCGTGCGAATAAACCTCGCCGCCCCGATGCCAGAATGTCTTGGCGAGAGAGGATTCAGCCTGGTTGCGATGGGAGAGCGTTGGCTACTTCTCCGGCCGAAGCTGAGGAAAGAGGAGAACGTCTCTGATGGACGCGCTGTCGGTCAGGAGCATGACGAGGCGGTCGATTCCGACGCCCAGGCCGCCGGCTGGCGGCATGCCGTACTCAAGCGCCCGGACGTAGTCTTCATCGAGGTGCTGCGCTTCTTCATCCCCGGCCTCCCTCATGGCGACCTGCGCCTCGAAGCGTCGTCGCTGATCGACGGGATCTGTCAGCTCCGAGAAAGCGTTGGCCACCTCACGCCCGGCGATGATGAGCTCGAAGCGTTCCGTGACGTTGGGGTCGGTGGGCGAACGGCGCGCCAGAGGGGTCACCTCCGTCGGGTACTCCAGGACGAAGGTCGGATCGATGAGTGTGTGCTCGACGTACTTCTCGAACAGCTCGTGGATGAGCTTTCCCGGACCCCACGCATCTTCGATCTCAACATCCCTGTCCCTGAGAAGCGAGCGTAGCGTCTCGATCGGCATGTCGAAGTCGATCTGCTCGCCCACGGTGTCCCGCACCAGTTCGAGTAGGTGCGCGCGCCGCCACTCGCCGCCAAAATCGATATCATGCCCCTGGTAGTTGAGCCGTCCACGCGGAGCGACGGCACTGGCGGCATGCTTGATGAGCGCTTCCGTCAACTCCATCATGTCGACGTAGTCCGCGTAGGCCTGATAGACCTCCAGCATCGTGAATTCGGGGTTGTGCTTGACCGAGATGCCCTCGTTGCGGAAGTTACGGTTCAGCTCGAAGACCCTGTCGAACCCCCCGACCAGCAGCCGCTTCAGGTACAGCTCCGGCGCTATTCTCAAGTACAAGTCCGCGTCGAGCGCGTTGTGGTGAGTGACAAATGGACGGGCCGTGGCGCCACCCGGAATCGGCTGCAGCATCGGCGTCTCAACCTCGACGAAGCCGCGCTTGACGAGGAACTCGCGGATATCGCTGACGATTCGCGTGCGCGCGGCGAAGACCTCGAACACGTCGGGATTGGCGATCAGGTCGACGTAGCGCTGGCGGTAGCGGGTCTCGACGTCGGTCAGACCGTGCCACTTCTCCGGCAGCGGCCTCAGCGACTTGGTCAGCAGCTCGAAGGCTTCAACCTTCAGCGACAACTCACTGCGGCGCGTCTTCGTGACCTGCCCGGTCACGCCGACCCAGTCGCCGATGTCGAGCTCGAGGAATGCCTCGTAGCGCGCCTGGCCCATCGCATCGGCCGTAAGGAAGAGCTGGATGCGCGCGGTAGCCTGCGCTATGACGGCGAAGCTGGCCTTGCCGTGTTCACGCAGCGCCACGATACGCCCGGCAAGACGCACGTCGCCCTCGATGACGTCTCCGGGCTGGATGTGGGAGTACAGATCGACGATCTGAGAGATCTGGTGGGTTCGTTCGAAGCTTGACTTGTAGGGGTCTTCGCCGGAGTCGATGAGCGCCTGGAGCTTGGCGCGGCGCGCGAGCATCAGCTCATTGACTTCATCGACACCCATCAACCCCTCCGGGGAGTGCGCCGCCTACTTCTTGATGCTGACTATCTGATACTGCAGGGTCCCTCGTGGGACCTTCACTTCCACGGTCTGGCCGGTCTTCTTGCCCATGATGGCCTGGCCCACCGGGGACTCGTTGGATATCTTGTGGTCACCCGGATCGGCTTCGACCGATCCGACGATGCGGTACTCGGCGTCCTCGTCGGTCTCTAGATCCTTGAGCTTCACGCGGCATCCGATGTCGACCGTCTTGCGTCTGCCGTTGCCGCCCTCGACAACCTTCGCCTCGTTGAGGATCTCGTTGATCTCGGTGATGCGCCCCTCCACAAAGGCCTGCTCGTTCTTCGCGTCGTCGTACTCGGAATTCTCGGACAGGTCGCCGAACTCGATGGACTCCTTGATTCGCTGCGCGACTTCCTTGCGGCGACGTGAAACCAGATCCGACAGCTCTTCGACGAGCTTGTCGTAGCCTTCTTTGGTGAGAATGACTTCCTTGTGCACGGGCCTTCTCCTTGCAGAGCCTACAACGGGCCGTATAAACAGAAGAAAGCACTGCCCCAGCAGTGCCAGCGTATCTCTTGTAGCTCAGTCATTATAGAGATTCGGCCGCTCCCTGTCAAAGCATGAGAGGCAAATGTGCCGGTCGGCAACAGCCTGCTTGGGGGCCTACACCCTGGCAAGTCGGCGAGTGGCGTTGCTCTTGATCAGCGAGATATCGGCCGCGTCAAGAGCCCGCTCGAAACTGCGAAAGCCGGCCATCTTGAAGCCGTGCACCTTGGCCAACTCCTCGATCTCCGTCATCCGCTCGATCGAGATCTCCTTGCCAAGGGTGAAGTTCTCGTAGCGCCCCTCCAGCGCGAGGATCATCGTCTCGGCCATGCACGCCAGGGCCATGCCTTTCGGCAGCCCGATATCCACATGGAAGTTGACGTTCCCAGGCACCTCGACGATTCCGCCATCTATCACGAGCACGTCGTCTCTTGAGGCGGCAACTTTCTCCGAGACGTCGCGAGGGCGCGCAACGTCGCAGACAACGGCGCCGGGCCTGATATCTTCCGGCTCGATGACGGCGCCCGCGGCGCCGGTCACCGTGACGATGACGTCCGCCTGCCTGACGCCTGAGCGTACGTCCGTGCCCGTGGTGACGTCGCCCGCCGCCAGGGCCCTCACGTGCTTTGCCACGTCGGCCAACCGCTCGGCATTCCGGCCCAGCAGCACCATGCGACCCACCTCCGGGGCCAGCGCCCTGGCGCAGAGACCGCCGATCGAGCCCGTCGCGCCTACAACGGCGACGGTGGACGAACCCAGATCGATTGCCATTTCCTCGGCCGCCTTGCGCGTCGCTTCAAGCGCCACGGCGACGGTGTAGGTGTTGCCCGTCGTCACCGGCACGCCGGCACGTTGCGCGACCGCACGGCCACCGTCACCGACGAGCGCGTTGAACGCACCGAGTCCGACGATGCGCGCCCCGTCCTTGGCGCACACCTTGCAGGCCTTCACGACCTTGTCGATGACGAAGTCCTCGTCGAGAGTGAGGAACTGCTCGGGAAGAAGCGGCACGACGCCGAAGCGGCCGGGCGCCCGGACACCGGTGAGCGACTTGACGCCTGAGATGCGCGCGATCACGAATGGCCGCCGCCGCTTCAAGACGGTGCCGACCACCTTCGGCGAGACCTTCGTCGCGATCTTGTACTTCTTCGCGACGTCCTCCAGGCTCATCGGGTGGAGCAGGAAGCCGAAGTTGTGGGGCAGGGACGGCCGTCTGCGGCCCGCCCGACGCGTGAGCTTGCTAGACTTGCGGTGACGTGGTCTTGCCTTTGCCATTCATCCACTCCACTCGCGGTTTGAAATCGACCTTGCGCAACACGTCGAGGTAATCACTGTCAGTCATCTCTTCGGGCTTCTTGCCGGTCAGAGCGATGATGGTCGCTTCCATCACATTGGTGCCAAACGAGCGTCCGTCGAGCTCCGGCGTAGTCGTGACGAGCAGCTCGACGCCACGGGAGGCCAAGTCCTCGACGTCGGCGGCGGTCACGGTGTTGGTGATGATCCACTTCCCTGCCATGTCGCGCGGCATGTACTTGCGCACGAAGAGGAAGTCGCCGGCGATGATGTCGGCCTCGCGGTAGTACTTGGTGTACTTCTCCTCCGGCTCCTTCTCCTGCTTGGAGCCGGTCGGGTAGAGCATTTGAAACGGCATCTTCGTCACGATCGGCAACAGCGAGCGCGCGAGGATTTCGAACGACTTCATCGAGCGGATCATTATCGGGATCTTCAGGCCGTAGATCAGATCTCCAAACAAGATGTTGCAGCCGGCCGAGTAGAGCGCTTCCGCCATGCCGAATCGATCGACCGCGCTCGTCATCAGCACCGTCTTGCCGGCAAGCGGCAGTTTCATGTCTTCAATGAGGTAGCGGACGACCTCCCGCTCGAGCGTGTTCTTCAGCCCGCTGCCGTCGACGACAGGCGTCGTGTGGACGTCTTTGACGAGCTTCTTGGCGTCGCGTACCGTGTAGCGCTTGTCGCGCGCGTAAAGGTACAAATCTATGCCGCCCAGCCCGATCGCGTCGACCTTGCCGTCAAGCTCCTTTAGCAGGGCGGCCTGCCTGGCGAAATCACCGTCGGTTCCCCTGCGCTCGATGCTAAACTCCTCGCCGAGCAAGTTTACGCGAACCTCGTGATCCCGCCTTGAAGATCCGAGGCTTGCGCTTACGACCTTTCGCACTCTTGCCGCCCTCCCCTCGCGCGACAGCGCTTGATAGGAGCTCTCTGAGGGTCTCGGGATCGACGCGCTTGTCCTTCTTGATCGGAGACGCGCCCAGCGGCACTCCCATGACCTCACGTCCCAGGATCTTGCCGATGACCTTGATTCGCCAGTCGCTGGCGAGCAGCACCACCGTGTCGAAATCGCGGAGTCGCGCCAGTATCTCCAGCACCTCGTTGAAGAGCGACGATCCGTCCGTGTTGTTGACGAAGGCTCGTCTCTCAGACTCCGAGAGCACGTAGGCGAACTCGACGCCGCACTCCTCGGCCACGCGCTTCACTTCCTCGGTGTTGGAGACAGGAAAGGCGACCAGCGCCACGCGATTGCCGCGGCGAACCTCACCGAGACGCTCCAGATGTGAGACGAAGGAGCGCTCCACGTTCAGCTCCTTGGCCACCTCTTGCTGCGTGGCGCCCTCCGACCGGCGCCGGAGGATCTCGCTGATGAGACCTGTCAGCTTGTCGTATCCTATGATCTTGTCGCCGACCCTGATGAATTCCACGTGCCCGGATCCTCTTTGTGCACGGATTTGTGCACAAAGATAGCACTCGGGGCTTGCGGGCGCAAACTGAGACGCGGCAGTCCCAGGCGTGGCCGGGTGGCGCCGAACCGCATCGCAGAGCGGCGAAGCCGCGAATGCGCCTAAGGTGAGGCGGCAGCCCGGACGCGCCGGGGGCAGAGACGGGCGTGGCCGGTGCGAGCTTTGACGCGCGAACGGGTAACCTTTAGGCTGACCCCATCCAACAAGGAGGTGCCGTCTCATGCTCTGCGCGATAGACGTCGGCAATACCCAGACCGTGGTCGGGCTCTTCGATGAGGAAACGCTGGAGCACCATTGGCGTGTCACCACAGCCCACGACACCACTCCGGACGAGATGCGGGTCGAGCTCTCTTCACTGCTTGCTCTGGAGGGAAGGCAGCTCGATCAAATAGACGGCATGATCATATCGTCCGTCGTTCCCAACTACACCGGCGCGCTCGAGGCGGCCGCCAAGCGACTCGGCATCGAAGCACTCGTTGTCGGACCCGACGTCGACTTGGGAATCGCGGTCCTGTACGAACCGCCTTCCGACGTCGGCGCCGACAGACTCGTGAATGCTATCGCCGCGATCGATGGATTCGGTGCGCCCGTGATCGTAGTGGACTTCGGCACGGCGACGACGTTTGACGCAATCACCGCGGCGGGAGAGTACGCCGGGGGCGCCATCGCCCCTGGAGTCGAGGTCTCAGCC
This sequence comes from Slackia heliotrinireducens, assembly GCA_020723435.1. Classification (GTDB taxonomy): domain Bacteria; phylum Actinomycetota; class Aquicultoria; order DYIV01; family DYIV01; genus DYIV01. Next base: position 25,018 of record DYIV01000007.1, read on the forward strand.
GACGCGCTCTTCGCGGCAGCGGCGAAGCTGCCTCGGGTGGACCTTGTGCCTCCGGCCGGCGCGATCGGGCGCAGTACGCCGGCCAGCGTCCAGTCCGGACTGCTCTTCGGCGAGGCGGGAATGGTCGATTCTATGGTGGCCAGAATCAAGAGCGAGCTTGGCGGCAATCCGGAGGTCGTCGCAACGGGCGGCCTTGCCGATCTCATGACGCCGCTGTGCGAGACGATTCTTCACAACGATCCGTACTTGACCCTGCGCGGCCTGCGACTGGCCTACGAGAGAAGCGGCGGGTAGACAGGCGCAAGGAACGTCGGAGCGATCCGGAGTGAGCTCAGGAGGCAGGGGCCTCGAAGTGCCGGCGCGCTTGCCTACGACGTCGACCCGGGCACCGCGACCGCCACGCGCTCGGCCACTATGCGCGACAAGGCGGCGGCGAGCAGCATCTTGATCAGATCCCAGAAGATGTAGGGCGCGAGACCTATCTTGATGACGGTCATGGCGTCGATCGGCTTCGTCATCCCGATGCCGGCAAGCACGTCGGCGCCCATGACGTAGTTGAAGATGATCCACAGGTACGGCAGTCCCACCGCGTAGATGACCGCCAGCCCGACAAGCGAGGCTGTGATGTAGCTGACGATCCCCCGGCGGCGACGCACCTTCAGCACCTCGCCCCCCGCGTACGCCGCGGCAATGAAGCCGAGCAGGAAACCAAAGGTCGGCTGCAGCACGTATTGAGGGCCGCCGAATGGCGCCTTCGCGAAGACCGGTACGCCGATCAGACCGATCAGGAGATAGATCAACATCGCCAGCGCGCCGCGCTTGCTTCCAAGCATCAATCCCGAGGCCAGGGCAACGAAGGGCAGAGGGCTGAACGGGACGATCGCTTCCCCGCCGAAGCGGACCAACATCGCGCTGGCGGCGGCCAATGCGGCGAAGAAGCCAACCAGGATCATGTCTCGAGTCTCAAGCTTCATGGACGCTCAACCCTCCGTATGTAAACCGATAGCTGCCTATGGTTAACTGATTCGCCGCTCGGTGTCAAGCGAGCAGTGTAGACGCGTCATCCGGCCCCGACAAGTTGGCGCAAGCGTTCGGACAGAACGTCCTCGTCGCCATCTTCCTCGACACCGACCAGCTTCGCAAGAGTGCGCGCGGTTTCCAGTCTGCCGGCGGGCGACATCTGTTCGCGCCGCCGCAGGAATTCGGCGATCAGCGCGGCGTCATCCGACTCGATAGCGGCCGCCCCCGCGTGAGCAGGCGCCGGCAGAGAGGCCTCGCGCACCACAATCGTCCCCGCTGCGAGATCCCCGACCCGCTTGTTCCGCTTGTTCGCCAGGATCGAGACGACGCCGACCATCTGCGTTCCCGGCAGAGCGTCCACTATCCGAAGAATGTTGCGGATGACCGAGTCGAACAAGCGCACAGGCTGGCCCTCGTCCCGGACCACACGCAGATGCATCAGCCGTTTGCCGGGAGTCTGGCCGCCCCGCCGGACCTCGAAGAAGACGAAGTAGCCCCACTGTATGAGGAAGAGGCTGATGATTGCCAGGGCAAGGAGCGTGTTGGCTATGGCCGCACCGAGTGTCGTCTTGCCGCCGGCGATGATATCTATCAGGGTGCTGAGCCCAACCCCCACGATGAAGAGAGCCGTGTAGACGACGACGATCATCACGATCTGCACGAGCAGGTCGACGCTGAGCGCGATGAACCGCGAGCCGAGGCCCCCAAGACGGAACTGGAACGCCACGCGCTCGGGGGTCGATATTCCGACGACTTCATCGAACGAGCGGTTCATGGCGCCATGGTAGCACGTCTGCGGGGCGCTTCCTCTTTACCGGCCGCGGCGGGCGCCATAAGCTGTTGCCATGCGGGAGGAAGACTTCATCGCCGCCAACCAGGAGTCGTGGGAACACCTCGAGGCTCTCGCGAAGAAAGCTCGCGAGCGTGGATTCCGCATATTCACCGGAGAAGAACTGCGGGCGTTGCACGCCGGCTACGTGCAGGCCTCAGCCGACCTCGCGTTTGCCCAGACCCACTACCCTACGTCCGCGGTGGCCGGCTATCTCAACGGTCTCGTCGCGACAGCCTATGCTCAGATATACACAGCGAAGCCCAGGCGGGTGCATCGTGTCATCAAGTTTCTCGCGCAGGACTACCCAAGCCTCGTGCGGGCGAAGGCGCATGAGATCGGTCTGGCGACGGCCGTATTCCTCGGCACAATGGCAGGGGGGCTCGTGTTGCCGTTCACCAATGCGCGACTGGCCACGGCACTCCTGCCCACGGAATTGCGTCCGATTCTGAATCAGCTGGAGAGGGGAAAGACCGGTGAAGTGGAGGGCTCCATGGGAGCCGCGATGTCGTCAATGATCATGGTCAACAACATCCAGGTGAGCTTCATCGCCTTCGCGGGCGGTGTGCTCTTGGGTACGCTCACGATCTGGACGCTGTCCGCGAACGGACTTCTTCTCGGGAATCTGGGCGGGCACTTCGCGAAGTTCGGCTTCTCGCTGGTCTTCTGGAGCCTGATCCTGCCCCACGGCATTCTAGAGCTGCCCGCGATCTGGATAACGGCGGGTGCGGGACTCGTGATGGGCAGGGCCATCGTCAATCCGGGAACGGAGCCTAGATCGACGACGATTCGGCGGGCAGCGCACGATGCCGTGCGATTGCTTCTCGGCACGATCCCGGTCTTCGTCGTGGCCGGAGTGATTGAGTCATTCTTCACGCCGCTGGTCATCGCTCCCTGGATCAAGCTGCTTGTGGCCGCGGCGCTGGGCATGCTGCTGCTGGCCTATCTTTCGCTTGCCGGTCGCGCGCGAGCGTAGCTCCTTGGGGGCACGCCACACCTAGAGCAGTCCCGCCGTCTTGACCTCAAGGTACTTGTTCACGGCCGAGACCGAGAATTCTCCGGCAGGGGCATCCAAGACCAGAGCTCCTCTAGACAGGAGGGCACGCCGGGCGTCTTCCCGATCGAGCAGAAGCTGCTCCCCGACCGCCTGGATGTAGACATCGGTGGACGTCGCCGGCCGGACGCGCAGTAGGTTCTCAAGCGCTGGGTCGCGCAGAGTCACGCAGAGCGCGAGGTGACGCGGGTGAAGAGTCGTCAAGGCCGTCAGCATGCGCCGCGACGCCTCCCGGCTGAACAGATCGGTGAAGAGGACGACGAGCGAGCGCCTTCTCACTTTGGCGGCGAGGTAGCGAAGCGCGTGCAGGTAGTCGGGTTCGCTCATCTCGGCCTCGACGGTGTGGAGCGCCTCAAGCACGGCGCGCAGCTGTCGCCGGCCGCGCTCGGGCGCAAGATAGCGCTGGATGCGGCGGCCGAAGACGAGCAGACCGACGTTATCGCCGCTGGCGAGTGCGACGTACGCCATCATCAAGGCGGCGTTGATCGCGCGGTCGAGTTTGGCGATACCCTCCAGTTGAGGCGTCATCATGCGCCCCGCATCGAGCGCAATAATGACGTTCTGCGCGCGTTCCACCTCGTGAACCTGAGTGATCGGCTTGCCGGCGCGGGCGGTGGCCTTCCAGTCGATGAATCGATACTCGTCATCAGGCTGGTAATCGCGCAGCGATTCGAAGTTGGTGCCTCGACCCGACGTCGGCATCGCCTTGATCCCCATCTCCAGCAACGCACCTCTGCGCGCAAGTAGTTGGTAGGTGCCGACCGCCTTGACGTTCGGATAAACCTCCACGGAGCGCGCGGCCGGAATCCGCAGCTGCCCGGCGACCAGACCGAGTCGTCCGTTCAAGCGAAGGTGGACATCGCCGAAGGCATAGCGGCCCCGAGCGGACGGCTTCACGTGATAGCGGAAGGTTCCGACTTCTCGGCGTTCGACGCGAATGAAGCTCTCCGCCTCCCGGCAGCCGAATTCGGGAGGCGGAACATCGCGCAGCATCCCTCTCAACGTCCGATTTGAACCGTTCTCGACGGCCACGACGACCAGATTCTCGGCGCCGAGCGAGAGCCTGTCGGCGACTCGGCGCGCCGCAGCGATGTCGCTCGCCGACGGTATCGTTGTCCAATCCAGGAGGACGGCGGCGAAAGCCCCTGACACCAGCGCCAGGGCAACCGACGACACGATCGCGGGCGGCGTCACGAAGAGGACACACCCGGCGGCGACAAGAGCGAGGGCGAGTCGACGTGTCGGAACGGGCAGGTTCATCGCGGGACCGGCACCGTCTCGACGATCACACCGAGAACGGTGTTGGCGTCGACGCCTTCCAGTTCCGCCTCGGGTAATAGCAGGATCCGATGGCGCAGGACCGGCAACGCCATGCGCTTCACGTCGTCGGGAGTGACGAAGTCGCGGCCGCGCAGTAGTGCCATCGCCTTGGACGCGACGAGTAGGCTGACGCCGGCTCGTGGACTCGCGCCGAGCGACACGTTGCGATCGCGACGTGTCGCTCGGATCACCGTTTCCACGTAGTCGATTACGCCGTCGGAGACGACAACATCGGCCAGCGCCACACCGAGCGCCTTCATCTCGCTTGTCGAAGCCACGTTCTCCATGCCCGCGGCGGCCAATTCTTGGGGCGAGAATCCGGTGTGATGGCGCGCAAGGATCTCCCTCTCCTCGTCCTCGGATGGATAGTCGAGCACGATCTTCTGCTGAAACCTGTCGAGCTGCGCCTCCGGAAGCGGATACGTGCCTTCATACTCGATCGGGTTCTGCGTGGCCACCACGAGGAATGGCTCGGACAGCGCATGGGAGACGCCGTCGATCGTGACCTGACGCTCCTCCATCGACTCGAGCAGCGCCGATTGTGTCTTCGGCGGAGTGCGATTGATCTCATCGGCAAGCAGGATATTGGTGAAGATCGGCCCCTTCTTGAGATGGAACTTGCTTGTCTGCATTGAGAAGACGTTCGTGCCGACCACGTCCGACGGCATGAGGTCGGGCGTGAACTGGATCCGCCTGAAGTCAGCATCGATGCAGTAGGCGAGCGCCCTCACCAGCAGCGTCTTGGCCATGCCAGGCACGCCTTCCACCAACACATGGCCGCCCGACATCAGAGCGACCAGCAGCCCCTCCACGGCATCAGACTGACCGACAATGACCTTGCCGATCTCGCCGCGTATCCGATCACATAGAGCTCGTGCGTCGTCCGCTCCTGCCAACGTGCTCCACCCCCATACGTGCCTCGTAGACATGACCGCCAAGTTCCAAGAGCTCGTCCGGCGGGACTTCGCCCGACTTGGACCTTGAAAGAAGACTCGCTATCAGCGCGCGATCCGACTCGTGCTCGCCCCGAGACGACGCGCGCCTTCCCAGGCGCCGGTTCAGACCCGTCGCAAGTATTGCCAGCGCTTCTCCGCCCGCCTTCGCGGCCTCGAAGAGCTCACCCAGACTGGCCGCGTATTCGGTGACCGAGCGCTGTGGCGCCGGCTCGCACGAAACCGCCGGGCCCAGACGTTTGCCCCACCCGTATAGAAACAGGATGCACCCAACCGCCAGGACGGCGAGGGCGAGGCGGGAGGAGGGCGAGAGCATCCCCAGCGGCCCCGGAGCCGTACTGTAGCCGTGATGGAATTCGTCGAAGAGGACCGCGCCGCCTCCGGGATCGGCGAGGTTTGCGGCCAACGCGTAGTGGTCTTCCCGTGCGATACCCTCATTGGTGACTGGAAACGTGTCGGACAGCGCCACTACGCAGCCTCGACCCCACGGCTGGTAGGCGAGCACCGCGCCGCTGCCGTCTTGCAAGTAGACGATGGACTCGTCTGATGATGTCAGGCGGGCCGTCCCACGAAGCGATACCCGCGTCACCCCGCGGACCAACTCACCGGGCTGGCTGGGCCTGGCCAGACTCGCCTTCGAAGCGACGTGCGTGAAACCGTAGCCGAAGTGGGCATGCGCCTGAGTGGAGATGGGGCCCACCAACACCAGTCGCCCGCCCCTGGCTACCCATGCGCGCATCGCGCGCGCCTCCGAGCGCGTCGGGGAGTGTACGAAGGGCGACATGAGAAGTACCGTGCCGGCGGACCGTGGAATGCGATCGAACTGCTCCAGCCGACCGACCCGGTAGCCAAGCCGCGACAAGTACAGATACAGCACCTTCGTGCCGCGCGGTTCACTGCTGTAGCTCGACGCGTCGGGGGAGGGGGGCTCGTAGTAGTCCTTCGCGACGAGCAGGACGGCCACGTATAGGACCGCTAGCGCGATCATGAGGATCGCGACGACCCACGTGGTTCTCGTCAGCTTCGGCCTGGCCACTAGCGACCACCCATCCCCTGCGCCTCGTCCATCACCGATCGGTATTTCTCGGTGTAGCGCTCATACTCAGCCGGCTCGCAGTCGCGAAGACCGTAGGTCGTTCGCTCGAACGTGCCGATCATCGAGCGGACTGACGGCTCGAGTATCCCGGCCGATGCCCGGACTGAATCCAGGTACTCGAAGTCGGTCTGAGCCCGCCGATACCGCACCAGACGCAGCTCGTCGAGCCGGTACTGCAAGGACCTGAAGAGCAGTCGGACCGCCTCATTGTGGTTCCCTCGCCGCGCTTGAGCCATCGCCTCGCCGTACGCGTCGGCGCGCGGCCGGTCGTTTGCGCTCTCGAAGTCCACGGTATCGATCGCGACACCCGCGATTCGAGTCCGTCGAACGGTGAGGCGCAGCATCAGGACAGACGTAACGGATATGATGAGCAGCGCCGCCGCGATCCACAGCCACTGAGGCGGCTGCGGTACGCGCCCGCCGTCCACACGCGGCGAGAGACTGAGACTGTCGCCAAGGGTCTTCTTGAGCCAGGTCGCGATGCGTTCACTCAGCTCTGCTATGAGACCGGGCCTGCCGCTGCCGGCGTCGGCCAGCGCCATGCCCAGGATGCGCCGGTTGCCGCCTATGGCGGGCCGCCGCGACACGCCCCTCTCCATCGCAAGGAGGCGGTCTTGAAGCTGTTGCGCAAGCCGCCGTCGCCTGGAACCCTGAGACAGGGCACGGGCCGACTCGACGAGATCGAGCAGCTTCCGGTTGTCCACGCTGAGACGACGCCCGTCAAAGACGATCCGTTCGCGAGGCGGAAGGAGCGCGGCGATGGTCGCGAGCTCCCGATCCACGGCGAAATGAGCGTCTTCGTCCGCCGCAAGCCTTGTCGCGCGCCGGGCAGCCTGAGCCGCCCTTTCGACACGGTCTAGGTAGTCGTCGCGTGACGCGGCTGCCTCTACGCGCGGCGGCAACGGCGGGGCCGCGTTCGCGCAAGCCGCGACGACACCGAGTACCAGCATGCAGATGGCCAGGACGACTGGTCGGAACCAATGCATAGGCAGGTTCACTCCGCCGTGACGTGGGCCGGCAGTCGGCGCCGCGCGCGCGTAATGAGATCGAAGCCTTCCTTGCGCGCCCGCAAGTCGTAGTAGTAGAGCGTCAGAGCGAAGGAACCGACGGGGGCGATGAGCGGCGCCGCAACGGCGCTGAAGATGCCTTGCGCCGCCAGCAGCAACACGTTCGGGATCTCGCCGGAGTAGATGGCCTCCGGATGCGCGATGTAGTCCACGAGCGTAAGGATCTGACTGGGCGCGACGATGACCAGCTCCAGCGCATAGACCAGCAGTCCCAGCAGAAAGACGAAGATGGCCGTGTGCCACCAGTACTCGTCGACCAGGCGCCAGCTCCGAGACATCGCCGTCAGAAACGACTTCTCCTCGATGGCGACGGTTTGGATAACGAGCGTCCAATAGACGCTGACCAGAACCCCGGGAATGACCAGCGCGAGGAACCCGGCCGTGGCGGCGGTCGTGACGATGAACATCGTCACCAGCAGGACGATGATATGACGAACACCGAAGCGGAACGCGTCCCGCGCGGCAACTTCGTTGCCCAGATACAGCTCAGACCCCACGTGAACCAGAACGAGCTGCACGAAGAGTGTCAGGGTGGCGTGCAGTCCCGTGGCGGCGAAGAAGCCCATCATCGCCAGCGCGATGAGCACGGCCTGCCCCGGGACGCCCCCTCCCGGTGTCGCCTGCGCCCTGATCGCCCATTGATAGGCGATGTTGGCGAGGCCGACCAGGAGAGCGGATGGAAAGAGTACTGGGAAGGTCAGGCCGAGAACGGAGCGCCAGTTCGATTTGTACAGGACGAATACGCGATCCAGGACCTCGCCGTAATCCATCGGTCTGTAGTCGAACTCAGCGGACTGCTCCATCTCCCGCTCGCTCGTTTTCTGGTCATGCCGAGCGAAGATGCTCGACTTCACCGCTGGTGAAAGTGCACTTTCTGCCGTCGGGCATCGCCACGATCAGCTCGCCGTCGGGTCCGATGTCCAGCGCGGTGCCTTCGAAGACCCCTCGCACAGTTGATACCCGAACGGTGGCTCCGAGCGTCGACGACATGCGTCGCCAGTCATGGAGGACATCGCCGAACTGCCCGCGGGCCAGCCGGGTCCAATCCTCGTCAAAGTGCTGCAGAACGGCCGCCGCCAGAGTCAGACGGTCGACCGGTTCACCGAGCACGGCTGAGAGCGAGGTCAGACTGGTGCGTACCGACTGTGGGTACTGCCTTGGATCGGTGTTGGCGTTGATTCCGACACCCACGATCACGAAGTTGACCGCATCGGCTTCGCCCAGCATCTCGGTGAGTATGCCGACGACTTTGCGTCCGTCGGCCATTACGTCATTCGGCCACTTGATCGTGACGTCCACGCCGGTGGCCTCGCGAATGGCGGCAGCCGTCGCGACCGCGGTCATCAGCGTGACATTGCCGAGCCTGCCCGGAGGCAAGACCGGACGCAGTATCACCGAGAAGTACACGCCGCCGGGCGGGGAAACCCACGCCCGCCCCAGCCGTCCTCGGCCTTCGCCCTGAGTCTCGGCGATCACGACGGTGCCCTCGGGCTCGCCCTTTACCGCCAGATCCCTGGCGACGTCATTGGTCGACGTCACGTTTTCGAAGTGGAGGATTCGACGCCCGATCGCCTTGGTCCGGATCAAGGGCAGGATTTCCTCCGCCGAGAGAACGTCGGGAGATGCTATCAGCCGATAGCCAAGCCTGGGCACGGCCTCAATCTGATAGCCCTCGGCGCGCATCGACTCGATGTGCTTCCACACCCCGGGGCGCGAGATACCCAGCTCGCGAGCGAGCGCCTGACCTGACGTGAACCCCTCCCTGTCTCGCAGACGGTGCAGAATGACAACCCGTGCGTTCGATCCTCTCACGTTTCCCCCGTTTCAGCCCAGGTCGTTCCCCTCACCTTTGATCGTTCCCCCGTCTCGTCCTGTACCGACGGTAGACCAGTATCGCGGCACCCCCGGCCACGATGACTAGTATGAACCAACCGAAGGCCTCGACCAAGCGGGTGAGTAGCTCCCACTGAGAGCCGAAGAAGTACCCAAGGGTGCACAGGGCGACGGTCCAGACGATCAAGGAGAGCGTGAGGTAGCTTATGAAGACCCCGTAGTTCATATGGGACGCGCCCGCCAGGGCCGGGACGAAGTTCTTGATCCCCGCCGTGAATCTGGAGATGAAGACCGTCTTCGCCCCGTGGTCGTCGAAGTACTTCTCGGCTGCCTCGATCCGCCGGCGAGAGATGAAGAGCTTCGCGCCGAACCGTTCTATGAACGGGCGGCCGCCCTTCCGGCCGAGCAGATAACCGACGTTGGACGCGACGAAGGCCCCGCAGAACGCGATCAGCCCCAAGGGGACAATGCCGAAGCGGCCCTGCGACGCGAAGAAGGCCCCGAGAAGCAGTATGATTTCCCCGGGCATGACGAGACCGACGAAGAGCGTGTTTTCCAGGAAAGTGCCGACGAAGACTACAAGGTAGCCGTACGTCCCGAAGAAACTCGAGAGCATCCCCAGAAGCTCTGCTCCACTCAAATGCCGATCTCCAGTGAGATATCCAGTCGCGGGGCGTCCGTAAGGGCGCCGATTGAAATGCGATCAACGCCCCTCGCCGCAATCTCTTCGACGCGCTCCAACGTGATTCCCCCCGACGCCTCCAGTAGCGCGCGGCCGGCGACCAGACGGACGGCCTCGGCCATCATCTCCAGGGACATGTTGTCGAGCATGATCACGTCCGCCCCGGCCTCCACGGCCTCACTCACCTGATCCAGCGTCTCCGCCTCGACCTCCACGGACACGTCCTCGCCGAGACTCCCCTTAATCGACCGCATCGCCGGCCCGATGCCTCCGGCCAGCGCGATGTGGTTGTCCTTCAGCAGCACCCCATCGAAGAGACCCCTGCGATGACTCTCGCCTCCACCGACAGTGACGGCGTACTTCTCCAGCGAACGCAGGCCGGGTAGCGTCTTGCGCGTGTCGAGTATCTTCGCGCGCGTGCCCGCCGTGCGCGCTACCGCCTCAGACGTCAGCGTCGCGATGCCGGACAGATGCTGCAGCAGATTGAGTGCGGTGCGTTCCGCGGCCAGAATGCCCTTCGCCGGTCCAGCGACGCGGGCAATGGTCTGGTCGACGTCGACGCGGGCGCCGTCGTGCGTCTCGGCGTCCAGCCGAATCCGATCGTCCACCGATTCAAAGACCAGCCGAGCTACGTCTATCCCGCAGACGACACCGGTCTGCCTGGCGATCAGCCTGCCGGCCGCCATCGTGTCCTCGCCCATCACCGCGTCTGTGGTGATATCACCGGCGGCTCCGAGATCCTCGGCAAGAGCCGTCTCGATCACCCGTCGCGCAGCCGCGACGTCGAGCTTCGGCCGGTTGCTCACGGGGCCACGTCCACGGTTCGCATGAAGTTCTCCCTGGTGACGACGATCCGCTTTCGCCATTGTCGGTCATCCGGATCGGGGAAGTCGTCGCGGTAGTGCACCCCGCGACTCTCGGTCCTGATCAGCGCGCTACGGGCGATCAGACCCGCCACCGTGACCAGGTTCTGCTTCTGACAATCCGAAGGCCGGGCGCAGTCGAAGGATAGCGCCGACGACGCGTCGGCGATTCGGCTCAAGACATCGCGCAGGCTTTGGTCGGTACGCCGCACGCCGGCCTTCTCGCTCATGGCCCGGCGCAGCGGCCCGACATCGAGGTCAACCGGGCCGCCGCCGGCCCCCGCCACCCCGGCAACGCGGTCGTCCGGAACCCGGTTCTGATCGGATTCGATCGCCGAACAGATGCGCTTCGAGAAGACGAGCCCCTCCAGGAGAGAGTTGCTGGCCAGGCGATTGGCGCCGTGCACGCCCGTGCAGGCGACCTCGCCGCTTGCGTAGAGCCCGGGAAGTGACGTGCGGCCCCACGCGTCGGTAAGCACACCGCCCACCATATAGTGAGCGGCCGGGCTGACCGGGACGAGATCGTTGGCCAGATCGATGCCGACGGAGGCGCAGTGGTCCCAGATACTGGGGAACCTCTCCTTCAGCACCGCTGGGTCTATCTCCGTCGCGTCGAGCCAGACCCGGTGCTCTCCACCCTCGCGCATGTGATCGATGATCGCCCGGATCACGATGTCGCGAGGCGCAAGCTCTGCGCTGGGATGTACGTCGGTCATGAAACGATTGCCATGGCCGTCACGCAGCACGGCGCCTTCTCCACGCAACGCTTCGGTAATGAGGAAGCGGGGACTATCGTCGGTGTCGAGCGCCGTGGGATGGAACTGAACGAACTCCACGTCGGCGATGTCGGCGCCCGCGCGGCACGCGATGGCCAGACCGTCCCCGGTCGAGATGTCCGGATTGGTTGTGACCCAGAAGACGCACCCAGATCCCCCACTGGCCAAGACGGTCACAGGTGCGCTGTACGCGGCCATCGTCCCGTCCGGCTCAACGACCAGCGCCCCAACACAACGATCCTCCCGCGTCAGCAAGTCGACAACGAAGCAGTTCTCATGGACGCTGAGGCGCTCGCGCTCCGCGACGACGCCCACGAGCGTCGCTTGGATCGCGCTGCCGGTCGTGTCGCCGACGTGCAGGATGCGCGCCAGGCTGTGACCGCCTTCTCGGGCCAGGCGCAGCCGACCCTGGAAAGTGTCGAAGGAGGCTCCTATGCGGATGAGCTCCTGGATCCGATCCGGCCCCTCATCGACTAGGATGCGGACGGCCTCCGTGTCGCACAGACCGGCTCCCGCCGCGATGGTGTCGTCAAAGTGGAGCTGGGTCGAATCCTCCTCGCTGATGGCGCCGGCGACGCCCCCTTGCGCGTACCAGGTTCCCGTCTGCATGAGACCGGCCTTGGTGAGAAGAGTCACGTCGCGCAATTCGGAGGCACACAGGGCAGCCGTCAGACCGGCGATGCCACTGCCGATGACGAGCACATCGGTTCTTCGCACCGGCACCTCACCGGTGTCGAACGAGGTTAGATACCGGGGGACGTTCAGGGCGGGGAGTGCACGTGTCTGCGCCATCCGTTCACCCAAGCTCGACCATGCGCTGTACCGCCGCCAGCGCTCGCAGCCTGGTCTCTTCGTCAACAGTGACTCGCGGCTGGAGCGTCGCCAGTGACTCCGCCACCTTTGCCAGCGTGATCACCTTCATGTTGGGACAGATGGTCTCATCAGTCGGGAAGTGGAAGCACTTGGCGGGATTGGCCTTGGCCAGCCCATGACCGATGCCCAACTCGGTGCCGACAATGAAGTCCGTCGCATCGCTCGTGGCGGCCAGTCCGAACATCTGCGACGTCGAGAGCACGGCATCGGCGATGGCCGTCACTTCAGGCCGGCACTCCGGGTGAACCATGACGACGGCATCCGGGAAGCGCTTGCGCGCCGCCTCGACCTGCTCGACGGTGATGTACTCGTGCGTCGGACAGAACCCATCCCAGGGGATGACCTTCTTGCCCGTCTGTTGGGCGACCCAGTACCCAAGGTTTCTATCGGGGATCATTATGATCTCATCCGCATCGATCGCGTTGGCCACCGCGACAGCGTTCGCTGAGGTGCAGCAGATGTCGCTTTCGGCTTTGACGGCGGCCGAGGAATTGACGTAGCAGACGACCGGCACGCCCGGGTGCGCCGCCTTCAGCTCAAGCAGTCCATCAACCGTGATCATATCCGCCATCATGCAGCCGGCCTCGATCTCGGGAAGAACCACGACCTTGTCTGGTGAGAGTATGTAGGCCGTCTCGGCCATGAAGTGGACGCCGCAGAAAATGATGACGTCTGCTTCGGTAGCGGCGGCCTGGCGTGACAGTCCGAGAGAATCGCCCGTGAAGTCGGCGATGTCTTGGATCTCGGGACGCTGGTAGTTGTGCGCGAGGATCACCGCGCCCCGCTCGGCGCGCAGCCGCGCGATCTCGGCGATGAATTCCTCATCGGTCTTGACGGTCATGCGCCGGGACCCACCATGATGTTGTCGATGAGCCGAACCTCCCCGACGTATGCCGCAACGGCGACGAGCGCCTTGTCGTCGACCTGTCTCACATCTCGCAGCGTCTGGGGATCGACCACGTTCAGGTACTCAATGCGTACGCGCGGCTCTTCTCCAATCGCCATGCGCACTCGCTCCATGATCCGGCTCGCCGCCACGCCGCGGCGCCCGGCCATATCCCTTGCCATGAATAGGGCCCTCGGGATGACCGTGGCGTCTTCTCGCTCGGTGGCGTTGAGCAACGTGTTGCGCGAGCTGATCGCCAGTCCGTCAGCGTCGCGCACGGTCGGGACCCCGACGATGTCGGCGTCCATGTTCAGGTCCGCCACCATTCGCTTGACGATGACAAGCTGCTGGTAATCTTTCTCTCCGAAGTATGCGATGTCGGGACGCGCGATGTTCAGCAGCTTGGCGACGACGGTGGTGACACCGCGGAAGTGGCCCGGTCTGACTGAACCGCACAGGACGGCGGACAGGTCTTCCACGAAGACGTAAGTGTAATAGTGATCGGGGTACATCTCCTCAACCGACGGGCAAAACAGCAGATCGACGCCGTTGTCGTCCGCGATGCGCGAATCGCCTTCAGGATCGCGAGGGTAGCTGGCCAAGTCGGTCCTGCGATCGAACTGCGCCGGATTGACGAAGATGCTCACGACAACGAGGTCGCAATCCTCCCGAGCCTTCGCGATCAGCGCCAGGTGGCCGTCGTGCAGCGCGCCCATCGTGGGCACGAAGCCAACGGACTGGCCGGCGGCCCGCTCTTTGGCGAGAGCGTCTCTGAGCTCTGTGATGGCATGGATCTCACGCATAGGCTATACCGATGTCGTCTCATTGCTGGAGCACTCGGACGCTCGCGACTTCGACTCGGGCACTAGTCCTTGTCTCGGAGCTCCGCCAGCACCCCTTCGTCGATCCCGAAGGCATTGGCGTCCGTTGGAAAGGCGCCGGCCTCGACATCCGACTTGTACGCGCCGATCGCCTCGGCAATCGTCTTGCCCACGTCCGCGTAGCGCTTCGCATGCTTGGGAACCCTCTCCCCGGCCAGACCCAGTATGTCGGCCAGGACCTGGACCTGCCCGTCGCAGCCCGCGCCGGCGCCGATGCCGATCGTCACCGCCTCGACGCGCTCGGTCACGATCCGCGCGAGATCGGCCGGCACGCACTCGAGCACGATCATGAACGCGCCCGCCTCGTCGAGAGCCTCCGCGTCGGCCAACAGTCTCTTGGCCTGCCCGACCTGGCGTCCCTGGACTCTGAAGCCGCCGAACTGATGGACCGACTGCGGCGTGAGGCCGATGTGACCGCAGACCGGAATGCCGACTCCGACGCACGCCGCCACGGTCTTGGCCATCTGGACACCGCCCTCCAGCTTCACGGCGTGGCAGCCGGTCTCCTTGAGAAAGCGCCCGGCGTTGCCCAGCGCCTGCTTCTTGCCGATCTGATACGTCATGAACGGCATGTCCGCGATGACCATGGCGTCGGAGGCGCCTCGCGTGACGGCCGCCGTGTGATGGAGCATCTCTTCCATCGTAACCGGCAGTGTCGTCTCGTAGCCGAGGATCGTATTGCCAAGGGAATCGCCGACTAGAATCACGTCGATCCCGGCGGCGTCGACCAGTCTCGCCGTGGCGTAGTCGTAGGCCGTCAACATTGTGACCTTGGCGCCATCGGCCTTCTTCTGCCGCAGTGTCGCGGTGGTTGTCTTTGGCATCACGCGTGCCCCCCGGAATCCTCTGCCTAGCCCATGATCGTCAGGCGGGCGACCGCCTGCTTGTCGAGCTCGAGGTGGTCTCGTTCCACCTCCGCCAGTGCGCGGAAGAACCAGGCGACGCCCTTCTCCATGGCCTCTCCCGCCGCCTGCGTGTAGAATCCCGAGGCGCGCTCCTCCCGCTTCTTCGACTCCTCGACGTTGGCGAGCGCCGTGTCGTTCGCGGTGCCCGTCTCGCTCAGAGCCGCCGGCTTGTCGACCTTCAGCCACTTGCAGATCGTGCTACCATGCTCGGCCTCGACCTTGGCGAGCGCACGAAACATCTGCTTGGTGGGTTCGTCGTCGCCGATCTCCATCGCGGCGCGATAGAACTGGGCGTTTGATATCTCGATCTCCAGAGCCTGCTCGAGATTTGCCCGGCTCTTCTCCGTCGAAAGGTCCTTGTTCTCCTTGTACTCGTGGACGAGCACGAACAGGTTCTGGTGCGCCCCGCAGAACGGACAGTTGGTCGGCTTGTTCTTGCCAAGGTAGGGATCGCCGCAGACAAGACACCTGAATACCCGCATGATTGGTCTCCCCTCTAACATCCGCACCCAAACCAGAGGCGCGAGCCTGCTTCTGGACTAGACCCCTATGATAGGAGACCCGACAGGCACCGGCAAATGCTCCGACCACTACAGGTGCTTGCTTGGTAAACCAATAATTCATACAATAACCGTACACATAAAACCGGACCGGCTTGGTCAAAGTGGGCGGCCGCGTGCGGTCACGACAGTCCCATGCGGGCGTCAGACCAAGGTACGCCCGCGTCCTGTGCTCGGTGCGGGGGAGGGTGCTATGTTCTCATCACGTTGGACTTGGATTTGCGTCAGCGCTGCACTCGTGGTGCTCCTGGGCCTTCCCGTCCAGCTCGCGTTGGCGGGCGGCTACAGTACGCCAACGGTGGGGCAGAGCCCCCACGGCGGGTACTCGGATTCAACGAGCAAGTGCAAGGTCTGCCACGCCGTCCACAGCGCCAATGCGTCCGTCGAGACCTCTTTCTCTCCGCCCCAGGCGCTGCTGCGAACCAGGCGCGGAGTGCCCCGTCCGACGACCGATCGCTTCTACAACGGGATGGCCTGCGCGTACTGCCACATCGTCGACAACTGGTCGCTCAAGCGAGTCTACGGCGGCGACCTCTACAACTACCAGCGCAACTCGCGCTACAACCACGATGACAACCATCGCTACTTCGGCGGCACGCGTAAGAACTACGCCGGCTGCATGAGCTGCCATTCAGTCCATGGCAGCAATCTTCTGCCTGGATACGAGGTCGATATCGTCAGTGCCAATCCCAATCCCGACTGGAATGACTTGACCGTCGACACCCTGACCAACTTCTGCCGCGACTGTCACGAGGACACGAGCACTGCCTTTGGAACCTGGGGTTATCGGTGTGGGCAGTGTCACCTGATGGTCGGCGACCCAGGCGGCAACGACGAAACCGACGATATCGACCAGATGCCCCCCTTCTACACACAGGACAGGGACAGGACGACGCACGTGATGACATCGACCCTGACGAACCCAGACGGCATGCAGGTGGCCTGGAGCGACACGACCGACTGCCGGGACTGCCACATGGGCGGCAATCACACCGAGGGTAACAGCTTACCACACTACACCAGCGGGGCCTACTTCCTGGACGATGACTATCGGCCGCCTGATTCATTCAACGCCACGGACACGGGCATGGACCGCGTCTGTCTCAACTGCCACGTCGAGGGTGGGGACGGCGGCGCGTACACAACCGGAGTCGGCAGGACGTTCTAGGGGCGGGACTTCCGGCTCCAACCGATCCGCGCCGGGGATCGCGCGAGGCTACTCCCCGAGCAGGCTCCAGAAGTACGTCCTGCCAACGTTGTTGGTGACGTCTGTGTCGCCTTCGGCACGGTCGACCGAGACGTGCATCAGCATGTGAGTGCTCTGCGCATACTGGCCCATCCCGGTGAAGACGAAGTTCACCTGAGCCCGGCCTCCAGGCTGAATCGAGCCGATGGTGGTCCGCTTCTCAGCGGCAAGTTGCTCCTCTTCCTCCTGCGGCAGCCCGCCGGACCTCGTCTTGTACAGCCGTGCCACGACCGGTACGTCTATCTCCCGCTCGTTGCCCTTGTTGACGATCGTCGCCGTCACCTTCAGGCGCTCCATGCCGCCGAAGATGTAGTCGACATAGCCTGCCATCTGTTCTTTCTTCTCGGGTTTGGGATCGAATGTGACTCCGGCGACTGAGAGGTCTTTGGTCGCAGCGCGCTGTCTGAGGTGAGCGCCCTCAGGCACGTCGCTCTCCGTCGACTGCTTGGTGGATCGCTGCAGCAGATCGGCGCAGCCAAGCGAGGCGACACTCAGGGCGACAAGGACGGCTGCTGCCGCTGCCGGCCTGGCGATTCTTCGTTGCGGCGTTCGAGTTGCTCTGTTGTCAACGCGTGTGGCCACGGGGTCCTCCATTCGGTCTGCGCTGATAGCCCCTTTCCCGCGGTTCGCGCGGAGCCTCAGCGCATAGCTCTCCGACCTCTCGGACAATACGTCCGGCGATGCAGCCGCTCGTATCCGGCATCTTCTCCGCAGGCAAAACGTCGGCAAGCGGAACGCAGACGAACTGTCTCGTGTGCATGCGCGGGTGCGGAATGATCAGGCTCGGGTTCTCCTGGTGAAGCTCCAGGTCATCGTAGAGCAGGATGTCGACATCGATCGTCCGCGGTCCCCATCGCTGCACCCTCTCGCGGGCCAGCAGATTCTCCACCCTCTGGCACAAAGCGAGCAGCTGGTTCGGATCGAGCGAGGTTGAGACCTCAACCACCATGTTGAAGTAGTTGGGCTGCATCGGTCCGTCGGGCTCCGACTCATAGACCTTCGAGCGTTTGGTCACCGAGGTCCCGGCGACCGCATCGAGCTCTTCGACCGCCGACCTCAAGTAACCCACTCGGTTGCCCATGTTCGAACCGAGTCCGAGGTATGCCGTGTGTTTCTTGGTCACGCTGGGTCACCTGATGCCTGGCTGCGACATGTCGCATCCATCCGCGAGGTACATACGAGCTTTCCCATCTCCAGCCCTGGCGCGACGCGTCAGCGTTGCGTCAATTCGCCTCGACTGCCCCTCGCACGAACGCGTCGGTCATGCGGGCCACGCGCACCATCTCCTTGACATCATGTACCCGCACGATGCGGGCGCCCCGCACGATCGCGTACGAGACGGCGGCCGCCGTCCCTTCCAGACGATCTCCGACATCCGTGCCGAGCACGTCACCGATGAAGCGTTTTCGAGACGGGCCGACCAGAATCGGATAGCCCAGCCCCGCCAGTTCTCCCACCCTGTCGAAGATCTCGAGGTTGTGATCGAGCGTCTTGCCGAACCCGATCCCCGGGTCGATCCAGATCCGGTCGGCGCGAACGCCC
>DYIV01000112.1 GCA_020723435.1 Slackia heliotrinireducens
GGCCACCCTGGTTTCCACTTTCGGAACTTTTGCCGGGGTGTCGGGTAATTTTTTGCAATGAATCGTGCAACGGCGCACAAGGGGCTTTCCGTGAAGCTCAAAGAGAACTTTTTCCCTTCCCGGGAGCTGTTCGACGGGGAACTCGTGGCCCGGTTCATCGAGGGGGAGTCGTTCCGATTCAACGAGCTGGTCCAGCGGTACAGCCATAGACTCCTCAATTTCATCTACCGGGTCATCGGGGACCGGGAGCGGTCGGAGGATCTCGTGCAGGAGACGTTCATCCGGGTACACCGCGGGCTCCCGGGTTTCGAAGGCCGGTCGGCACTGTCGACCTGGATCTACTCGATCGCGGCGAACGTCTGCCGCAACTTCCTGGCGAAGCGGAAGAACGCGACCGTCCTTGTCCCGGAGATAGCGGACCGGCCGGACCCGGCGCCGGACTTCGCAGCGAGGGTGCAGGACCAGGCGGTTCTGGGCGACGCGCTGTTGAGCATCCCGCACGACTTGCGCATCTGCGTTCTACTCTCCGACCTGATCGGCTTCTCCTATGAACAGATCGCCCAAGCGCTCTCGATACCGGTCGGCACGGTCAAGTCACGGATATTCAGGGCACGAAAGAGTTTGATCGACGTGCTCAAGGGCCAGGCCGTCGGCAGCGGAACCGCGGGGGACACGAGCGGGTCATCCGGCAAGGGAACTCCAACGGACACGACGGGGTCATAATGGATATGGACTGCGACAGGTTTGAAGAAGACATCTCTGCATACGTAGACGGCGAGCTTGCGCCGGAACGGGCCGCCCGACTCCAAGATCACCTTGCCACGTGCGAGTGTTGCCGGGAGCTCCGGGATCGGATGATGCAGCTCAAGACATCCATCGGCGACCTTCCCGAACCGGAGATCGCCCCAGAGGAGCTGTGGAGTCCGGCAACCGCTGTGGCTCCCGCGCGACCTCGGCTCACGGCTCTGGGCATCTTCGCCAGAGTGGCCGCCGTCACAGCCGTCGCCGCGACGTCGTTCGTCTTCGGCATAGTGTTCATGTCCGTTCTGCAGCAATCCGCGCAGATGGGCTCGTCGCCGGTCGAATTGATGGCGCCCACCGAAGAGAAGGGCGCTCCTTCGGGACGTGACCAGATAGGAGCTCCGGCGCCCCCAGAAGAGTCCACGAGCCGGGGAGATAGCTCTGTGCCAGGCTACGAGACCTCGAGCGGCCCCAGATCGGCCGCGGAGCCGACCGTCACAGTCAAGCCCTACGCCGGCGCCAAGCCGCCCGGCGCGGCAAAGGCCTACGTGTTGACGGTAGATGACACCGTGCTGTTGATCGCAATCGATCGGGAAGGAAGAGTGATTGCGGCACGGCCGCTTGGCCGCTAGCGGGACCTTTCTGAGGCCGGATCGGGCGGCTACGCCCTACTCGCTCCCGTCTCCGAGAGTCCTGCGCACGACCCTCACGAACGCGTTCACGACGTTGGGATCGAATTGCGTGCCCGCGCACCGCTGTAGCTCGGCGATGGCCTCCTCGACCGTGAGAGCGGAGCGGTAGGGACGCTCCGACGTCATGGCCTCGAAGGCGTCGGCCACGGAGAGTATCCTCGCGCCGAGCGGAATCTCTTCACCCTTCAGGTTCTCGACGTAGCCGGTGCCATCGAAATGCTCGTGATGGTGGTAGATGATCGAGACGACCGGCGTGAGCATCTCCACCGGCTTGATGATCTGCACGCCGGTGTAGGGATGCATCTTGACGACCGTGTACTCGTGTTCGCTTAGCTTCTCCGGCTTTCTGAGGATGGACCCCGGAATGCCGATCTTGCCGATGTCGTGCAGGAGCGCGGCGCTCTCGACGAAGCTCCTCTCCTTGCTCGACAGACCCATTTCGTCCGCGATGGCGACCGAGTAGCTCGCGACGCGCTCGGAGTGGCCTCTGGTGTAGGAGTCCTTCGCATCGATCGCCGCCGCCAGCGCCGCGATCGTGTTTACGTAGGCCCGCTGCGACTGTTCGTAGAGGCGCGCGTTCTGGATGGCGATGGCGGATATGTCGCCAAGGATCCTCGCCGCCATGAGATTGTCTTCGTTGAAGTCCGGCTTGTGATCGTAGTTGTAGAGGGCAAGCACCCCGATGATTGTATCTTCGTACCGGAGGGGAACCACGATCCCGTTTCGCACGTTCTCCTCGCGCGCCGCCCGCTCCAGAGCTTGGTCGACTCCGTCCCCGTTGCCTCCGATCAGAACCGGCCTGCCGACGTCGACCGCCCGCCCTAGGACACCGCTGCCCCGATAGATCTTCTGGCCGAACAGGTTCTCAGCGTTCTTGCCAGTCGCTGAGATGCAGGAGAAGAAGGGCTGCTCCTCCTCGGCCAGACAGAGGAGAGCGGTATCGGCACCCAGGTAGCGCATGATTGCGTCGGTGATGAAGTCGCCGAGCCGCTTGAAATCGAGCGCCGCCGTCAGGCTACGGCTGACCTCCATGACCATGGCCAGCTCGGCCATCCGCTCCTCGAGCTTGCTCTCCGCCTTGTGCAGCGCGTCGATGATCTCTTCGAGGCCGTGCGCCGTCGATGAGACACTCAGCAGCTTCTTAATCTGCTGTTCCAGGTTGGTCTTGTTGGGATCAGCCGGCACTCGAGCCGTCCTTGTCGGACTTGAGTTGCTGCAGTATTTGGAGCTTCTGGATCTGTGAGGTTCTGTTACCGCCACTGCTCGCCGAAAGGCAGCGCTCGATGACCTCGAGCAAAGCGGTAGGGTTGAACGGCTTGATGACGTAGTCGTCCACGCCGCCGTCCCATCCACGTATTTGGTCGGATTCCTGAGCGGCCGTAGTCAGCATCACGATCGGCACGTCCCTCGTTTCCGGCCGCTTGCGGAGCAGCCTCAGGACCTCGAATCCATCCATCTTCGGCATCATTACGTCGAGCAGGATAAGATCCGGCTGCTCGGCGACGGCCTTCTCGATACCGACCTCGCCGTCTTCAGCTTCTATGACGTCGTAGTCACGCACCTTCAGCGTCGCCTTGACCAGCAGCCGAATATGCTTGTTGTCGTCCACGATGAGGATTCTCTTGCCCAACAGTCCCCCCTGCGTATCCCGCGCTCGCATCGCATGCCCGCGCGGCCGCAGCATTCCAGCATGCCAATTATACGCCAGAAGGAACGAGCCGGGAAATGGGAGCTAAGCGCCGATGGGCTCGTCTTTCCTCACGTTCGCACGCCCGCCGGCAAGTCCGACCTGATTCTTGCCGGCCCGCTTGGCTCTGTAGAGAGCCTGGTCCGCTTTCTCGATTAGGCTTGACTGGACGGAGGCGTTGTCGGGGAAGGTGGCTACGCCGATACTTACGGTCTTGCGCACACTCGGCAGATCGCCGTCGCCCACGAATAGCTGACGTTCCACCTGCCGTCGTATTCGCTCAGCAACGACGGCGGCCCCGGCGAGGTCGGTTTCGGGAAGGACGGCACAGAATTCCTCGCCGCCGTAGCGCGCGGCGATATCCATGTCGCGCATGTTCTCGCGCATGATCCCCGCGACGACCTTCAGCACCAGATCGCCCTTGGGGTGGCCATACGTGTCGTTGAAGTCCTTAAAGCTGTCGATGTCGAGCATGATAAGGGACAGCTTGTGACCGAACCTCTGGCACCGGCTCATCTCTTCTTCCAGCCGCTGATGGAAGTATCCGTGGTTGTAGAGCTGCGTGAGCCGGTCGGTCACGGACAGGCGCTCCAACTCGGCATGGAAGAGAGCGTTCTGCAACGCCAGCGAGCCCATGTTGGAGATCGACTCGAAGCGCGACAGCTCGGCTTCGCTCATTTCGCGATAGACGGATGAGGCGATACACACAACTCCGAGGATACGGTTCTGGATCTGCAGAGGAGCGGCGACCTGGCTCTGTATCTCGTCTGGGGTCTGCGCCCAGTTCACGCGCTCGGTCACCCGGGCGTCGAAGTCCCAGAGCATTTTGCGCCCGATTACGACCTCGGCCAGAAGTCCCCTCGTCGCAATGTCGACGCTCTCGTGAAGGGCGTCCTTGGGCCTGCCCTGGAGACCCTTGAGCAGCAGGTGCTTCCGGCTCGCATCAAGCAGATACACGCAGCTGATCTCGGCGCCGAGCATTCCGTTCACACCGTCGGCGATCAGGTTGCACACGTCGCCCACGTCAAGGTATGAGGTCAGCGCCTTGAAGAACTCGTGGAAGAAGAAGGTCTCGGCCAGGCGGACTTCGAGCTCCTCGTTCGTCGCCTCGAGCTTCGACTTGCTGCTGACCAGCTCGCTCTGATGCTTCCAGATCTGGTCGTAGGCGACCTGCAGCTCCACGAAGAGGCGCTCCTGTTCCTCACCGCGCTTCTTCGCCTCGAGCAATTGAAGGACGATGGCGGCTCCACGGCCACCCCACAGCTCGACGGCGCTGGGTTTCGTCCTGCTCAGCTCGCCGCGGAGGCTCGGGTCATCGGTGACCTCCACAATCAGTCCCAGACCCGGGAGCTGGAACAGCTCGGTGTAGTGCTCGGTGGTGAAGACGTGCATCTGCTCCGCTATTCTCAGCCCGGGGGCACGGGGATTGACATCGCAGGCGCCAACCACGTTGACATTCTCGATCTCACGAAGCAGCCGCAGCATTTGCGTGCCTCGACGGCCGGCGCCGACTATCGCAACATTGACGCGCGCCGCCGGTGCGGCGCCGTTCATGCCGACTCCAAGTGTATGGTCGAGTTCTCGTTTCACGCCCAGCTACCCCCGCAGCAGCACGGCACGGGCCGGCGACGCCCGGCAGTAGGGGCCGCCACATTTTGCATCGACAAGCAGTCAAAGCTCCTTGACGCCATAACGAACCGACCTCACTGTCACAATCCCCGTCCCGGTGTCGAATTCGACCGTTCGCGCGTGATGGCCACCCGTGTCGGCCCCAACTACTCTGATGCCAGACACTCGAAGGACCTCCTTGACGGCGAGGGCATTGCGCTCCCCTATGCCGACCATGCCGCTGACAGCGAACATCTCCGCACCGCCGGCGATCTTCGCAACCAGTCGGGCCGGGACGGCGCCTGCCAGCCGCATCTCCTCGACGACCGCCGGGATCGCCATGTCGGCGAACTTGCCCGCGGGATGCTGGCCGTTCGGCGAGAACTGCGCGGGAAGCATGACGTGAGCGAGCCCGCCCACCTTGGTGGCCCGGTCAAAGAGCGCGACGCTCACGCACGAGCCCAGGGCTGAACTCACCAGCAGGTGCCGTGTGGTAACGACGGCGATGTCCGCGACGCCCACATGGACGACTGGAAGCGAAGCGTCCATTACTCCACACCGAGGCGTGAAAGAATGACTTCGAGACTGTCCGGCTTGGGCAGAAAGAACAGCATGGCGTTCACTCTTCCGGCTATATGCACGAACTCGGCGCTAACCACGATGGCGTACTCCGCGACCATCCCCGCCTCGGCCATCATGCTGTCGAGGATGGCTCCGGCCATGTCGAACGCGAATGCGGGCGGCGAGGGCAGGAATACTAGATCGGTCAGGCGCGTCAGGGAGTTCAGGTAGGCCATGGCCAGGATGTTGCCGGTCTGCTTGAGCAACTCCTCGTCCGTCTCGCTGACCACCTTCGTCGTGCCCAAGTCGTGCCCTTGCAGCAGATCGACCATGGCAAGTGCACTCTCTCGAGGCACGAGGAAGAGCATACTTCCCCTGACGTCGCCCAGGACCCGAATGAAGACAGCCGCCACCAGGGTTTCCGGTCCCCCCATCAGTTCGGGGACGCGGTGCACCTCGGTTATCTCCAGAGTGGGCACGTTAATCATGACTTTGTGATCGACGAGCTCTGAGAGCGCCGTCGCCGCGTGGCCCGCGCCGATGCTTCCGATCTCCAGTAGCGCGTCGCGCTGGATCCCCTTGAGTGCGGGTCCCTTATCCAACCAGAACACCCCCTATGACGCCCGGCCCGCCGGGCCGGCAACCGATGATCGTTCTTGCGTCCCTCTGAGATCGATGATGAGAGCGACTCGCCCGTCGCCCAACACCGTTGCTCCACCTATGCTCGACGAGCCGCACAAAGACGTGTCGAGCGGCTTGATGACTATCTCTTGCTGGCCGACGAGACGGTCGAGGGGGAGATCTTCCAGGGAACGCTGCCCG
>DYIV01000008.1:0-2175 GCA_020723435.1 Slackia heliotrinireducens
GACGAAGAAGGGATGGAGCCGAGGGCTTCATACACCACTTGACGGGACGTGGCCACACGACCCACGTCAAAGCTGCAAACCGCTCAAACACCCATTGCTCCGATGGGCGGTGCGAACATATGTTCGCACACTCCGGCGAACTAGGCAAGCACGAGACGTTGTGAGTATCACAAGCAGTAGTTGATGGGATGCAAGCCAGACATGCCGCAAGCATGGGGCCAGACTCGACGTCTCGCCGACCTAGTCCCAGGCGGGACTGAAACACGTCGCTGACAGAGCAGCGGAGGTTTCGGCCGTGGCTCGTGCCCACACAGCATGTAGCTCTGCCTGCTCTCGCAGCGCCCGCACGGCAGTCCCGGTGGCGATTAGCTGCTTCGGCGAAGGCAACGGGATCGGCAACCTCATCAGGATATCTGCGTCGAGTTTCCTGGTGCCGTGAGCCGACTGGCCCACTCGTTCGAGGAGCTGCTGTTTGGAGACCCGCAACGATGCGAAGACATGCTCGCAATTGACCCGCGAGTCTTTCGGCGTCAGGGCCTTCATGTCCTGATTGATCGTCGCGTCAGTCACGACGGTTGCCACCGGAACATCGCGGGCTAGGATCATGCCTCGGACAACCACTAGGACCGCAGGAGGGCGAATAATCCTGAGGTCTGTCGACTTGAGCGCGATTGCGGAAACGTGATCGGCGCTGTCACGGATCGTGTCGCCCTTCATATCCTTCGGAGTGACCCAGGGCGCCACGCCGTTCCAGTACTCAGGAACTGACTTCGATGGGGTCATCCCGCCAGTCATGTCAACTATGTCGCCAAGCGCCGCAGCGTTCCGGCCAACTGACCACGTTGCCGGATCGCCGAACATCTTGATGAAGAGGGCGGGCAGGATGCGCTCGGCCTTGGCGTCGGCTTCGGCCCGCAGGCGGCGCAGACGATCGGCTTCGTCGAGCAGGTCGGCGATACGACGTTGTATGTCGAGCGGCGGCAGCGGAACCACCAGGCGGGCAAGCTCATTGCGGCCTATCGCGGCCTGGCTGACCCATTGGGTTGTCAGGTGCTTGAAGCCTCCGTCAGCCCAGGTGTGATGAAGGAACCTGGCAATGTAGCCTGGGTCGGCGCGACGCGTATCCACACGAATGCGGGTCATGTGATTGGAGAACACATGAGGCTCGTTCGCGACGAACACCGCCGTCTTCCCGACCAGCGCGGGGCTGTTGGTGTTGTTGAATACTACGTCGCCTGAATGGAGCGCGTACGTTGCTGCCTGCCGAGAACTCGCATTGACATGCTTGGTCGCAGACAGGTCGATTCGCCCGTCCACAGTCACGTTGTTTGTGCGAACCTGGGGAATGCCTTCTCCCTCCGCGCAAGGCTGCATGGCGAAGCCCTGCCGAATATCGAGCGCTACGTCGCCCAGCTGCGTGGTAGGCCAGCTCATCACATCTTCTCCACGTCAGCCAGCAGCTTCTGCAACCCGTCAGTAATCTGCTGCTCCATCTTCAGCACGTCGCGAATCAGCTCCGCCGGGTCCTCGTCACTCACTTCAGCCGCCACCCGCGGTTTGTACCGGCTCGCCGACAGATTGAAGTCGCTCGCCTCAATCGTCTCGATATCCGCCCACCAGCACTTGGGCTCCTCCGAGCCAGCGTCGAGTAGCGTGTTGGCCTCAACACCCGGTGGGTCTTCGAGACCCGTGGTCTTGTACTCATCCCACGCCTTCAGCAAGCCTGGAATATCATTCCGCTCGGGTGTCTCCGGCCTCCCGCCCGCCTGAACCTTGTCCGCGTCGTATCCGTCGTTGCCAATCTCGTAGAACCAAACCCGTTCCGTGGCAGCTTTGCCCTTCTTCGGCTTCGCTGTCGGCTTGCGAAAGACCAGAACCGACGTCTTCACGCCCGTGTACGGCTTGAACAGACCCGCGGCAAGCGACACCACGGCCTGCAAATCGAACTCGGCGAGCAGCTTCCGGCGAAGCTCAACGTGCGCCTTGGTCGAGCCGAAAAGAGCCCCTTCCGGCGCGATCACGGCGCAACGGCCGCCAGGCGCCAGCGACTCCATCATCACGGCAAGAAAGAGCAGCTCGCTCTTCTTCGACTTGGTCGGCAAATCGGAGCGGATCGAATCCTTCGGAATCTGCCCCGCGAACGGCGGGTTGGCGAGAATGACGTTGTAGCGGCGG
>DYIV01000008.1:2185-3713 GCA_020723435.1 Slackia heliotrinireducens
TCGGCCTCGGACAGCCCGCCGATCTCCGATAGCGAGTTCGCCCGCTTCACCTGCGCATGTCGTACCCCGTGCAGCACCAGGTTCATCGTCGCGATGCGCATCATCTGGCGGGAGACGTCGGTGCCGTAGATCGAGGCCTCGAGCTTCTTCCAGTCCGGGATGCGCTCCCCGGCGCCCTTGCGATAGGTCTGCAGGTTCGGGATCTCCGATTTCGCCTCAGCCAGCGTCTGCCCGCGCTTCTCCAGCCAATCCTCGCCGTAGATGGGCACCTCGTCGGTGCGCTCGCTGTACTTGGCGAGGATCCACTCGACACAATCGATGAGAAAGCCCGCCGTGCCGCAGGCCGGGTCGCAGATGAGATCGCCGAAGTCAGGATCGACCATCGCGACCATGAAGGCGCGAAGCTGCTTGGGCGTACGAAACTGCCCATTCAGCGCGGAGGTGCCGAGGTGAGTCAGCAGGTACTCGAAGATGTCGCCCTTCACGTCCGGGCCGAGTTTGGAGAACTTGACGGAGTCCAGCTCATCGACAACCTGCTTGAGCACCGCCGGGTCGACTATCTCCAGAGTTGCGTCGCGGAAGTACTCGGCAACTTGCGGCTCGTCTTTGACGAGCGAGGCCATGTGCGGAAAGACCTTCTCGCGCACGAAATCGCGCAGGTCCGTACCGCTCTTGAAGCACCACTTGGACCAGCGGAACTCCTGCGACTTGCCGGGGAAGAGGCTGTCTCCGTTGGCATGACCCGTGACCTCTGCCTTCAGCTCGCGAGCAGCTTCTTCTTCGTCGAGCAGCTTGAGGTAGATGAGATAGGAGAGCTGCTCGATGTAGGTGACGGGGTTGGTCACGCCGCCGGCCCAGAGGATATCGGTGATGCGATCTAATCTTCGCCTGAGGTCCTGGTCCATCGTCGTCTCCTACGCGACCGGAGTTGCCTCGAACACACTAGCATTGAGGTCGGACACTACCTCGCTCAGGCCGTCTTTGCCGAACAGCTCCACGCCTTTGTTGCCGGCATCCTGCAGCGACAGCGGAGGCTCAAACAAGTCCTCGACGGTCACCTTGCCACGTGCAATGCCCCTGTTCTTCAGAAGCACTAGATAGGTGGCCTGCTCCGGCGTCATGTCCTTGACGACCAGCCAGGCACGGAACAGCTCCTCCACCCGCTCTTCCCGGCTCTTGACGCGAGCCAGACCCAGCGCGGCGCGCACGAAATCGACCAGCGTGCCGCCGGGACTCCGATACGCTCTGCGCAGATTGTCCTCGTTGAAGTACAGCTCCGGCCGGTTCAGCCGCTCGCCAAGCAACTGCTCCTCGCTGTCGGACAGCGGGGCTCCTTCACGCACCTTCCGAAGCACCGGGTCTACATCGACGGAGTCGCGCACTGCCTTCTCCCAGTGGGTGATGTAGTCCCTCTTGTCGATTCGCTCCCCTTCCGGCCCGACCTCGATGTAGGTAACCGCCTCAAGCCATTCATCTTCCAAGCCGAGTTCCACCAGCTCCGTTGGCGGCCGCCAATGCTTGGGCTTCT
>DYIV01000008.1:3723-7188 GCA_020723435.1 Slackia heliotrinireducens
ATAGCTGAAGCCGGTGCCCATGAAGACATCGGTGTCGGAGTCGTTGAAGTACTCGTGGTTGCCGAAAAAGTCGTAGATGACGAACTTGCGCTTGCAGATGTGAGGCGCGGTTCGCGTGCCCCGGCCTCGCATCTGCTGGTAGAGGATTGGGCTGCGCACCCGTCTGGCCATGACGAGATGCAGTACCTCGCGCAGATCAAAGCCCGTGTCGAGCATGCCGACGCTCACACCTATCATCGGATGGGTCTCTTTTCGGAAACGCCGGATGGCGTCGTCGGCGTCAGGGATATCAGACGTGATCACCTCGGCGTAGCGCCCCTTGTGCTCTGGATGCAGCTCGTTCAAGTAGTACGCCAGCCTAGCGGCGTGATGCTTGGTGATCGCAAAGACGATCGCCTTGCCCGGCCCCTCTTTCTGACCTGGCGCCAGATCCTCGTACGTCTCCCAGGCAAGCCGGTCGAACTCCTGCATTATCAGCTTGTTTGTGGCTTCGTTGGTCCACTCCCGCTCGAACTTGGCCGGGTCGTAGTGCTCCTCGTCGAGGTCGGCGCCCTCCGAGATGATCTCCGTAATGCCGGCGGCGAAGGAGTACGGCACCAGATAGCCGTCGGCGAAGGCGTCTTGAATCCGATAGGCAAAATCGGGCTTGCCGACTTTGCAGTCGAAGAACTCAAAGGTGTTGCGTTCGATGAAGGGCGCCGGCGTCGCGGTGAGACCGATCTGCAGAGCGTCATAGTGAGTCAGCGCCGTCTGCCAGGCGCCGTAGATCGAGCGGTGGCATTCATCCGTGATCACGACGTCGAAGTAGCCTGGAGTGAAGTCAGTGTAGCGACCGATCATCGTCTGAAGGAGCGCCACCGTTATCTGCTTCTCCTGTCGCTGCGCGCCCGCCCTGAGCCAGTAGCTGGGGTGGTCCGATAGTATGTCCTGCACGGCGTCGATCATCTGCTTGGCAAGCTGGTCTCGATCGACGAGGATGAGAACCCGCTCTGCCCATCCGGCGGCGAAGAGGCGCTTGGGATAGAGGCAGACGAGATCGGTCTTGCCCGTGCCGGTCGGCAATTCGATGAGGAAACGGCGCTTGCCCAGCTCGAAGGCAGCGTCAAGCGCGCGCATCGCTTCTTGCTGGTAGTCTCTGACCTCTCTCGGCTCCGCCTGCCGGCTGTAGTGTTCGGGGATGGCGACGGTGGCCAGAGCCTTCCGCTCCGATCGCTGGTAGGCGAGACGCTCCAGGTCACGCTGCGAGAAGAAGGCCGATACCAGACGGGCGTCTTCGTTCTTGTAGTCCCAGAAGTAGGTCAGCTCGCCGTTGGAGAGGAAGATGAATGGAGCGCCCAGACCTTCGGCGTAGAGCAGAGCCTTGTTCTTTGCTGTGTAGGGATTGATGTCGGTGCTCTTGGCTTCGAGATCGGCAAGCGCACGGCCATTGCGGTCGTAGAGCACGTAGTCGGCGTGGCCGTAGTTCGGGTCTTCTTCGTCCGGCTCCTTGGCGATGCCATCGACGTAGACTTCCATGCGCACCTGAGACCGGTCTGTGATGTTCCAACCGGCCTGCGTGAGCATCTCGTCGATCTTCGCGCGTGCTTCAGCTTCAGTGCCGTGGTTCGCAGTCACCTGGAGGGGCCTCCCGCGGACAGCGCATGCTTGATGGCTATTATCTTACAATCGTGGCAGGTTGTCGCGGAGAATGGCCAAGCGGACGTTGGTGAGGCCTCGTATCAGCGTGCTCGAGAGAGCGCTAGTGGTGAACCGTGAGTTCGACGAACTTCCTCTTCTCGTCAATCACGACCCGGAATGCGTCGAAGAAGTCCTGCCGGCCCAAGATGGCGAAGTCGTTGCCCCAGGATTGGGAGAAGTGCGCACCGAGCGCTAGCTCGTGGCCTCCCACCTCAATCCGGATGTCCTGGTGGTAGTAGCAGGTGCTCGGTCCGCCAATGCCCGTGCATCCATCTGTGACTCCAGACTGAATGTCGAGACCCAGGAACCGCGCATGCGCCGCGCCGAAGTAAGAGATGTCGGCCCCCGAATCCACGAGCGCGAGAATCCTGACCCAGCGTCCCCTTCGCCCGACGAGCCTGATGGGTATGTGAGGCAGGTCGATGACCGTGCGACCGGGATTCGATGCGGTCGGCTCGGCAGGATATCTCGTGTAGGGGAATCGCACTACAGGACCATCGTCGAGGGCATCGGTCTAGTGCTGACAACCAACGGTTCCTTTATGCCCTTCTCGACTGCCTTTTCGTAGGTTTCCTGCAGGGTGTTGCCTTCGGCGACGACCTTGTTGTGGGAAAGAGCCACCCACGCACCCGGAGGATGGTGCCCGATCTTCGCCTCGGTCAGGTCAATGCGCTTCATAGCTCAATCCCCGCCATCGAAGTGGTGGCCCATAGTCGGTTCCCAAGCGTCATGTGCCGCGTGGCAGATTCGCCGGCAAGCACACCCCTATTGTGCTTTGTGCATACGTGGTGTCAAGCACCGATGAGAACGGCGCCGTATCATCTGCGCCGCAGCCGTGCGCCCGCGCGCTGCCCATACCCTCCAGAACAGCAGAAACCGCCCGTGGGGGCGGTTTCGCGCCCTGCGCCGAAGCACGGGGGTAGCAGACTGAAATACAAACTGCTGGACGTGGTCGCGCCTACGCAGTCGTTGCGGTTCCCGCCGATCGACTCCCAGTACTGCGCTACGAGCCGTTCAAGGCTGCTTCCTGATTGCGACGGGGCAAACGAACGTCGTTGGCGACCAGATCGGCCGTTGTCGGGCGGCGCCGGTGCGCTGCACTACCCTCTGCGATAGACTTCTCTTCGATGACCGACCTTGACCACCCAGACGGTCAACTCGTCATCCTGAACCGAGTAGATGATGCGATAGCGTCCCTGCCTCATCCGATACCGCTCTTGGGCCGAGAGCTTCTCTTCACCTCTTGGGCGCGGGTCGTCAGCCAGCGACGCTACGCGCTTGAGCACCAGGCGCAGATCGTTCTTCGGCAGTGCGGCAAGTTCTCTTGCGGCGGATCGCTTGAATAGGATTCTATATGCGGCCACGGCTCTTGAGGTCTTTCAGAACGTCCTCGAAGGCCAGCAGGGGCTCGTCGGCGCGTTCCTCAAAGACGGCCAGGTCTTCCGCGTCATCGACGAAGGACTGCCGAACCGCTTCGTTGACAAGATCGGAAACGGAGCGCGACGTCTCCGCGGCCTTTATCTTCAGCACGCGGTGCATGTCCGGCTCCAAGTAGACAGTCGCTCTCTTTGTGAGCGTCTTCATGTCGCACCTCCCTGCACAGCACTATAACGTTTTGATGGTATAGCGTCAAGGTGCTGCCAGGCTGGAGCCGTGCCGTCGGACTCTCCATTCCCAATCCACATGCCCAGGTCTTTGCAGGATCGGGATGCGCGGGTCTTGGACAAGCCGAGCGGGGTCAAGGGATTGCGAAAGCGCGAACCCGGAGCGCGCGCCCGTCACCTCGCG
>DYIV01000008.1:7198-36322 GCA_020723435.1 Slackia heliotrinireducens
CCGGACAGCCGCGAACCAGCACCCCGGTACGTCTCCCGGACGCGGCCGTCGCACGGGCGGTCTACTCCGACAGCACCGACCAGACACCCGGCCTGAAGGCAGCTGCGCCGGTGTGCCACTTCAACCTGACGGTCTCACCCTCGCCAACATCGACTGTCGTGCCACTTGCATATGCGTGACGAAAGACAAGCCACCGGTGGTACGCCTTCAGCGTGTGCTGGCCCGGCGACACTACAATAGTGTTAACGCCCCAGTTGCACTCGCGAGGCTCGCCATCGACCTCGATGATTGGGTGCACGAGGTCCTGCCCGGCGGAACCCGCCATGTGACTGGCCGTGACTTCGATCGTGGCCTTCCCGTCAACCATGTTGCCTCCTTCGGATCGTCCGCAGTCCTCGAGGGGGCTCCCGCGAACAGCGTATGCTTGATGGACGTTATCTTACCTGCTTCCTGATCGCGAGGATCTTCTCTATGTCAACAACCTACGTGCGCGGTACAGCTACCCAACAGCCGTCGCCGACCGCTTGACCCTTCAGCCAACCGTGCGGCGGTCGAAGGCGAGAGTACCGAGGAGCTTCCCCTGGATGTGGTGTGTGCGGTGCGGCGGCGGAATCTACGAGTGCTGATGTTGGTGCAGCTATGCTATTGGCGTTGACGATAGACGACCAAGCGGTGTTGGCCAATTGCGGAGCTTAATTGGCAGGTATGTCGTACTAGGTCAGCGTTGCACCAAGCGTATCTCAAACAGCTTCGGCCAGCCCTTGCCCGTCACGAACAGCCGATCGGTGGCTGAATCGTAGGCGATGCCGTTGAGCACCATGGCCGAATCGGTCCGATCGGTGGCCCGCAGCAAACCGCTCAGGTCGATCCAGCCGAGAACCTGACCCGATCGCGGATCGATCCGCGCGATTCTATCGGTGCGCCACACATTGGCGAGTATCTCGCCTCGCACGTACTCCAGCTCGTTCAAGTCCTCAACCGGCTCAGCCCCCTCTTCGACGGTGAGCCGTCTGATCACCCGGAAGGTCGTCGGATCCAGAAAGCGCAGCGTCGAGCTTCCATCACTCATGATCAGTCGCCGCCGGTCGTGCGTCAGGCCCCAGCCCTCGCCGGAATAGGCGAACCGGCCCTCCACCCGGAACGTGCCAAGGTCCCAGACGATCCCGGTCTGCGAGCGCCACGTAAGCTGTACGAGCCGGTCGCCCCAGTCCGTCAGTCCCTCGGCGAAATACCTGTCGTCGAGCCTGCGCTGTTCAACCACCTCGCCCGATTCCGGCCGCACCTTCCGAAGCGTCGAGCCTCGCTCGAGGCCCGTGC
Organism: Slackia heliotrinireducens; assembly: GCA_020723435.1. GTDB lineage: Bacteria > Actinomycetota > Aquicultoria > DYIV01 > DYIV01 > DYIV01. Next base: position 8,516 of record DYIV01000008.1, read on the forward strand.
TTTCGTACAGGAAGCCGTCGCGATAGACCAATCCCTGGGTGCGCGCTCCGGGATCGTGCGGATAGACGTTCACGACTCGGTAGCCGTAGACGGGCGGATCAGCCATCCGACGCACGAGCCCCAATGGATCCCGTCCGCACCCGGCCACCTGCGCCGCGATCGCCGGCACTCCGATCACGAGCAGCACAACGGCTAATCGCATGTTGTGCGTCCAACTCCGTCGGTCGGTCACGATTCCACCTTCACGCGACGCCCCGCTCGCACGCAACGTGCGCCGGTCTGGATCGGCGGCTACTCACCGGCATCGGCGGCAAAGGTACAGGCCGCGAGCATCCTCGCATGCTCGCGAACGTCCGGCGGCTAGGATTCCGTTTGCGTGTCGAAGCGCTCGGAATCTCCCGCGAACAGCGCGCGACTCGCCTCCTCAAAACCGGCCTCGTTGCCGGCCATTGCGGACATGAACCGGTACGCCGCCTCCTGCGAGCACCGCAGGCGATCCTTCGCGACATTATCGCGGCGCGCATGCTCGACGAGCTTGCGAAGCGCAACCGAGGCCCCTCCGGGTTGAGCGTTGAGCCATTCCCAATGTCGAGGCAACAGGGTGACTTCGCGCCCGACGACACCCAGCTTCGGTCGCCCGGGCGTGCGGCGGCCCGGCAAGGCGGCAGCGGCATCCGAGCCCTCCTCGCCGGCGGCGGAAGTGCCCGAGCCTCTCCCCCCGACGGCGCCGGCGATCCCCGAGGCGCCCTCCCCCGTCACGTCGGCGAGATGCGCCAGTACATCCTGGACGGTCCCACGCAGATCCAGTTCGACCGGCTCGCTCGTTGCGTCGTCAAAGACGAGTACGGTTCGCTCGTCTCCTGCGTCGACAAGTTGCTTGACCTTGGAGGCGACCTCCCTCAGATCGCCCGACGCGAAGCGCTCGGAGTCGGCGAAGGCCGTGCATGACTTGGTTGGCTGTGCGCTCATTTTTATCTCCTGTGGTCAAATGGCGGTCGCATCATTCTACCCGGGTATAATCCCGCCCGTCAATATTACCCGGGTAATTCCTCGCACCCGCGGCCCAATTCGTGCTATCCTACGTGGCCGCCCGACCCCAACGACCGGAGTCCCATGCGCCAAAACGATATTCGAAACATCGCTATCATCGCTCACGTCGATCACGGAAAGACAACGCTGGTCGATCGCCTGCTGCAGACGACCCACGTCTTCCGTGACAATCAGCAGGTCGCCGAGCGCGTTCTCGACTCGAACGACCAGGAGCGCGAGCGCGGCATCACGATCCTCGCCAAGAACATCTCGATCCGCTACCGCGACACGAAGATCAACGTCATCGACACGCCCGGACACGCCGACTTCGGCGGTGAGGTGGAGCGCGTGCTGAAGATGGCCGACGGCGCCCTGCTCATCGTCGACGCCTTCGACGGCCCGATGCCGCAGACGCGCTTCGTGCTCAAGAAGGCGCTCGAGCACGGCCTCAAACCTCTGGTCGTCGTCAACAAGATCGACCGAGACGGCGCGCGCCCGCACGAAGTTATCGATGGTGTATTCGATCTCATGCTCGAGCTCGGCGCCAACGACGATCAGCTCGACTTCCCCATCGTCTACACGAGCGCGGTGGACGGCTTCGCGCGGCTCGATCCCGACGACGGCGGCGCCGACATGCTTCCGCTGCTCGACGCCATCCTCGAGCACATCCCGCCGCCGGACTGCGACTCGAAGGGGCCCGTCGCCATGCAGGTCTGCACGATCGACTACTCGAGCTTCGTGGGCCGCATCGGCATCGGTCGGGTCTTCTCGGGCACGATGCACTCGGGCGACTCGATTCTTGTCATCAAGAACGATGGCAGCCGCTACCGAGCGACCGTCAAGGAGCTCTACACATTCGAGGCCTTGGGGCGCAAGGAGGCCGCCTCGGCGCACGCCGGAGACATCTGCGCGGTCGTGGGGGTCGAAGACGCAGATATCGGCGACATGTTCACGTGTCGCGTCGACCCGGTGCAGCTGGACCCGATCCATGTCGAGGAGCCGACGATGTCGGTCGTCTTCTCCGCCTCCACCAGCCCGCTGTCGGGACAGGAAGGCACCATCGTCGGCGGCCGCCAGCTCAAGGAGCGCCTCGTGCGAGAGGCGGAGAGCAACATCTCGATGCGCATCGCCGAGACCCGGCAGCGCGACAGCATGGAGGTTGCCGGGCGCGGCGTTCTGCACCTGTCGGTGCTGATGGAGACGATGCGCCGTGAGGGGTACGAATTCCAGGTCGGCCGGCCGCAAGTCATCCTCAAGGAAGAGGGCGGCAAGACTCTGGAGCCGGTGGAGCAGGCCGTCGTCGACGTGCCGAGTCAGTACGCCGGCAAGGTAATCGAGATATTCGGCAGTCGCGGCGGCGACATGACCGACATGGTCCAGCGCGACGAGCACGTACACCTCGAGTTCAGGATCCCGTCCCGCGGCGTGATGGGCCTGCGCACGCGCATCCTCAACTCGACTCGCGGCGAGGCCACGCTCTTCCACCACTTCGCGGAGTATGGACCCTACCGAGGCGAACTCGGCGGCAGAGGCAACGGATCGATGATAGCGATGTCGACCGACAAGGCCGTCGCCTACGCGCTTGACACGTTGCAGATGCGCGGCACGCTGTTCGTCGGGCCGGGCGAGAAGTGCTATGAGGGCATGATCGTGGGCGAGCACGCCAAAGAGAACGACCTGGTGGTCAACGTCTCGAAGGCGAAGCAGCTGACGAATATGCGCGCGGCCGCGGCCGACAAGGGCATCCAACTCGCCCCGCCGACAACCTTCACGCTCGAGGAGGCGCTCGAGTACATCGAGGACGACGAACTCGTCGAGGTGACGCCGGCCTCGATCCGACTGCGCAAACGTCTTCTTACAGAGAACGAGCGGAAGAAGTCGGGGACGTAGCGCCGGCGGCAAGCCTGCGCGACTTCCGCCTGTGCTACGATGGCGGCGCAGGTCAAACAGCCACACACCCGCGAGATGTCGAAGAAACCACGCAAGAGGAAGTCGAGAGGGCCGCGACGAGCCCAGCCCCGGCGGCCGCAGCCGGGCGCCCGGGTGGCCCAGACGTCGGCCAAGACCACGCAAGGTCCGCTTGCCAGTGTCATCATCCCAGTGCTCAATCAGCTCGACTACACGAAGCTGTGCGTCGAGTCGCTCTTCGAGCACACACGGTCCGACAGGTTTGAGTTGGTGGTCGTCGACAACGGCTCCGGACCGGAAATGGCCGAGTACCTGAAATCGTTAAGTGAAGGCGTCGGCGTGTCGCCGGTCGATGATGGGGCCCTGACGCATGCGGACGCCGCCGCAGCCAGCGGCGAGACTCTCACCGGCGAGGTCGATGCGGCGGTTGCTGCTGAATCCGCGCCGCCTCGGGTCAGAGTCATCCGCTTCGACGAGAACCAAGGCATCGCGCCGGCCTGGAACGCCGGCATTCGCGCCGCCCGGGGCCGCTACCTCGTCTTCGCCGACAACGACGTGCTCTTCTCTGCCGGCTGGCTGGATGGCCTGCTCGCCGGCTTCACCAGCGACGACGTCTGGGCGACCGTGCCCAATATCACCGAGATGTTCGTGCCGCACGACTTTGGCCGCCGCGCGCCGGACATGCACTCCCAGCCGCTCATGACCGACGAAGAGATCCTCTCCGGCAGCTTCTTCGTCCTGCCGACCAAGACGATCATGCGCCTCGGCACGTTCGACGAGCGTTTCGGGATCGGGCCCTACGCCGATCTGGACTATCAGTTCCGGCTCATGACCGCGGGCAAGAAGGTGATGCGTGTCCACAACGTCTGCGTCCATCACTTCGAGGGCAGAACCGTCACGCAGATCCCCGGCTTCTTCGACGAGCTGGAGGAGGAGAATCGCAAGCACTTCGAGGAGAAGTGGAATCCGTCGGTGCCTCTGCCTCCGATGAGAGAGGATTTCGAGTTCGAGATTTGGATGCGCAAGGTGAAGATGGTGCCCCCACCGGACCCCGACCAGATTCACCGGCGGACACACTTCGAGGCGGCCGCGTCGCGCGTACCCGCTCGCATCGTCGCCTGCATCAACATCTTCAATGACCTCAAGGTGCTGCCGGACTGTCTCGCCTCGCTTGAGGCCGCCGATGAGATCGTAGTTGTCGACGGCGCATACGCCGCAATCGAGCACGATGTCCCCTACTCGACCGACGGGACACTCGAGTACCTGAAGGACCTGGCCGCCGAGGACCGGCGCATTCGTGTCGTAGAATGCACGAGGGCTTGGGCCGATGAGCCGACAAAACGCAGCGCCTACTTCATTGGCTCGATCGGAGACTGGTATCTGCAGATAGACGCCGACGAACGCCTGGAAGCGATACGCGGCGGTGACCCCATCGCGCTGCTCCGAGAGCATCTCACCTCATGCCTGCTTGACGTCCACTCACTGCCGCGCTACGACTTGGAGACCAAGACGAGCCGCTACTTCCCGAGACTCTTCAGGCACCGTGACGGCATCCACTACGAGGCGGCGCACTGGAACGTGGTCGTCGAGAGCAGGACCGTAGCCGCTGACTGGTCGGCTTTCCTGCCGGTTGCCGGCGTCAGGCTGATACACCTGCGCCACGAGCGTCCCGCCGAGCGGCTCACCGTGCAGGACACATACTACAGGCAGATGCTCGCCGACGAAGCGGCGGCCTTCGAGCGTCGCGCCGAAGAGATCGAGAAGACCCTTACCGGGGACGCGCGGCGTGACGCCGAGAAGCTGGAGCTCATGTGGACTTACGTCAGCGCCGCCGCGTACCAGCGCGAGTACCACGAGACACAGTAGCTGCCCGCGGAGGTCGAAAGGGCAATGAGCAAACGCAAGAAGAAACGCGCTCGGAAGCGTTCCCCATCCAACCTCTCCGCGCACGCCTCCACGCGCAGCCGGCCGCTGGCCAGCGTCATCATCCCTCTCCTTGACCAGCTCGACTACACAAAGCTGTGCATCAAGTCCCTTCTCGAACAGACTCCGCCCGAGAGACTCGAGCTGATCGTCATCGACAATGGTTCGGGGCCGGAGACGGCTGAGTATCTGGACTCGTTGCCCGGGGCAATGATCGCCACCAGTGACACCGCACGGGGTGGCGACGACGCGGCGGCCGGCGGCCGTGGTCCGTCTATCACGATCGTCCGCTTCGACGAGAACCGCGGCATCGCGCCCGCCTGGAACGCCGGAGTCCGCGAGGCCCGCGGCCGCCACCTGGTCTTCGCCGACAACGACGTCCTCTTCACAGATGGCTGGCTTGACGGCATCCTCCAAGGCTTCTGCGACGAGACCGTCTGGGCGGTCGTGCCCAACCTCAGCCACATGTTCGTGCCGAGAGACTTCGGACGCCGCGCGCCGGACATGCTCGCCCAGCCGCTCATGATCTCCGACGAAAGCCTGGTCGGCACGTTCTTCGTTATTCCGCGCCACGTGATGGACCGGCTGGGCCCGTTCGACGAGGAGTACGGCGTAGGGCCCTACGCCGATCTGGACTTCGAGTTCCGCCTGCTGTCGGCCGAGAAGAGAACGGTCGAGGTCGCCAACGTATGCATCCATCACTTCGAAGGTCGCACGGTCACGCAGGTGCCTGGCTTCTTCGACGAGTGCGAAGAGCGCAACCGTGCGTACTTCGACCGCAAGTGGAAGATGCCGGCGCCGTTGCCGCCGATGTCCGCCGATTTCGAATTCCAGATGTGGCTTCAGAAGGTGCGGGCTCTGCCCAAACCTGATCCTGCGGAGGTGAAGAGGCGAGCTAGCTACAACCCGAGCGATTGGCCCGAGCGCCCCGCCACGATCATCGCCTGTATCAACGTCTTCAACGACATGCGGGCCCTGCCCAACTGCCTGGCCTCGATCGAGGAGATCGACCGGATATGCTTCGTCGACGGCGCCTACGCCGGCGTCAAGCACGACGTGCCCTATTCCACCGATGGCACGCTCGAGTACATCCAGGAGCTGGCCTCCCGCGACGAGCGAATCACCCTCATCACCTGCACCGAGGCCTGGGCGGATGAGGCGACGAAGCGCAGCGCCTACTTCGTCGGCGCTGAAGGCGACTGGTACCTGCAGCTCGACGCCGACGAGCAGCTGATCACCGACGCCTTCGAAATCGGCGGTCTTGACAGGTTGCGGGCACACCTGGCCCAGTGCCGTCTCGACGCACACTTCCTGCCCATCTACGAACCGGCGACAAGGATGAAGCTTGTGCTGCCCCGCGTCTTCCGCCACCAGGAGGACATACGCTACGATGCGGCGCACTGGAACGTCGTCGCGGGGGACATTCCCATCGCGCCGGATTGGTCGGCGCCGCTGCCGCTTCACGGCGTCGCCGTGCTGCACAATCGCGAGCAACGCGACCGGCAGCGGGTTCAGGTTCAGGACGCGTACTATAAGACCATGTATGCGGGCGAGGCCGAGGAGTTCGAGCGGCGAATCGCCGACATCGAGGCACGTCTGACCGGAGACCCCGATCGAGACGCTGAAGATCTCGAGCTCATCTGGATGTACCGGACACACGTCATCTACCAGCAGCAGTACCACCAGGCGGCGCTGCGCGGGCGGTTCGGGCACGGGAGCTAGACCGGGCGAGACGCGTGCCGGGCTCTGCGGCGGCCTCGATGACTATGGTGCCGCGTTCTCCTCGATCACCCGCCTGCTCAAGCCGTTGCGCTTGATGTTCCAGAGGTTGCTCGGCGCCCCCTGGAAGACGTTGCCCTCGAAGTAGAGCAGTCGACTTCCGTCCGCACTCCACGTGGCCAGGTAGTTGTCTCGTCGAGAGTTGACCTGCCACGTCGAGTTGAGACCCGACGTGTCGATGATGGTCACGCGCGAGTACCCATCATCGCCCGTCGCCTCGACCGCGATCTGCCCGCCGTCCGGGGACCAGCTCAGGCGCGTGTAAGTCGCCTGGTCGAGCTTCTCCTGTAGCACCGGCTGAGGGCTCGTCTCTCCCTCCCGCAAAACCCACACCGTGGATAGGCCCCCTCGAGCGCTCGGTTCGGTGACGGCGAACGCGAGATGCGCCTTGCTCGCCGCCCAATCATAGCTCGTGGCCTGGTAGGACGACGGCACACGCTTCACGTTTCCGCCCGAGGCCCCGACAGTGTCGATCTGCCACGCTCCGTGCGACATGTCCACGCGACGGAAGGCAATCGTGCCCTTGGGTCCCCAAGCCGGCGAGCCGGCCCTGTCGACCAGCAGCCTTCGCGCACTTCCGTCAGCGCCGACCGTATAGAGCCGCTCCCCCACGCGCATACCGCCGGAGTAGACCGGAGCGGTGTAGGCCAGCCGATCGCTCGTGGGAGACCAGCAGTAGGCGAAGCCTTGCAGGGCGTCGACGTTCTCGGCAACTTTGGCCGTTGCGCCGCCGGCCAGTTCGGTGACGTAGAGCGGCTTCTCGCGTCCCTTCGGCTTCGTGTACGCGACGCGCCGGTGGTCTGGAGAGAGCAGATAGGTGGCCGCGTCGGAGATGGGAACGATCTGTCGCGCGCTCCCGCGCCCATCCTCCCTCACCGTCCACAACGAGCCGGAACGGACGAAGACGACGAGCGCGCTGGATGTCCAGGGCTTCGCTTGGGGCTGCGGCGCAGCGGTCGGTTCCACCGTCGCCGTGGCCGCCGTGGACGCGACCGACGAGGTCGCATCCGCGGGCGCAGTTGTCTCCACCGGGACTCGCGGTCCCCGTTCGCGGCGGTGTGACCGGCTGGGCGTCCACAACACGACGGCCGCGACCGCGACGATCAGAACCACGACGATCGCCGCTACGATCATCCAGCGCTTCGGTTGAAAACGGGACTTCGTCTCCGCCATCGTAGCCTCCACGTGAATCATACCAGCGCGCGGTGAATCGTGTTGCACGTGGCGCGGCCGCGGCCCATCGACGTCGCAGCGAGCCGCATCGTTGGGTCCGAGCGCGCCCACCGATTGTTGAACGGCCGCAAATGCCCTGCTATCATTGGCCGGTCGTTTTCTCAAGGAGGAGTCGCACACAGATGCCAAAGCACGCAATCACGCTGATCCCTGGTGACGGAACCGGCCCGGAGCTGGCCGCCGCCATGCAAACCGCCGTCGAGGCGACGGGCGTCGACATCGAGTGGCACCCGGTCGAGGCGGGCAGCGATGTCATGGACAAGTACGGCACACCGCTGCCGGACACGGTCCTGGAATCGATCCGCGCCAACAAGGTCGCCATCAAGGGACCGATCACGACACCGGTCGGGACGGGTTTTCGCAGCGTCAACGTTGCGCTTCGCAAAGAGCTGAACCTCTATGCCTGCCTTCGCCCCGCCTTCACGCTCCCCGGCGTCAAGAGCCGCTACGAAGGCATCGATCTCATCATCGTTAGGGAGAACACCGAGGACCTCTACGCTGGGATCGAGTTCGAGAAGGGCTCCGACGGAGCGCTCGGCCTAATCGACTATCTCGATTCCCACGGCGCCAGCGTCGCGCGCGACTCCGGCATCTCCATCAAACCGATCTCGGTCGAGGCGACGCGCCGTATCGTTCGGTTCGCCTTCAACTACGCCATCGCAAACGGCCGCAAGAAGGTGACGGCCGTGCACAAGGCCAACATCATGAAGCATACCGACGGGCTCTTCCTGGCAGTCTCGCGCGAGGTCGCGGAGGAGTTCTCCGGCAGTGGCATCGAATTCGAGGACAGGATCGTCGACAACATGTGCATGCAGCTGGTACAGAAGCCGGAGCTCTACGACGTGATGGTGCTCCCAAACCTGTATGGGGACATCGTCTCCGACCTGTGCGCCGGTCTGGTGGGAGGCCTGGGTATCGCCCCCGGCGCGAACATCGGTGACGAAATGGCGGTCTTCGAGCCGGTCCACGGTTCCGCTCCCCGCTACGCCGGCCAGAATAAGGTCAATCCGACGGCGATCATCCTCTCCGCCGTCTTGATGCTTCGCCACATCGACGAACGCGAGGCCGCCGACAAGCTGCTCGCTGCGGTGGCAGCCGTCATTCGCGAGGGCGACCAGGTCACCTACGATCTGGGCGGCAGCGCGGGCACGTCGAAGATGGCGGAGGCAATAGCAGCGAAGATCGCAGTCTCGTAGTTCAGAACAAACCGCCCGACTGCCGATAGGAATATCGGTACCGCAGCGCGACAGTGAGGCAGCATGGATCTTCGAGAGAGCGCCGTCTTCGTCATGGCCAAACAGCCGCTGCCGGGCAAGTGCAAGACGAGGCTCGCGCGGCATCTGTCGGCCAAGCGCGCCTGCCTGTTCCAGGACGCCTTCCTGCGCGACACGATGGACTTCGTCATGGAGGCCAACGTGGGCGGGCGATTCCTATCGTATTGGCCCCCCGAGGGACGTGACTGGTTCGCCTCCACCTTCGTGGGCGTCGATCTGCTGCAGCAACCGTCTCAGGATCTAGGCGCCAGCCTCATCACGGCCTTCGACCAAATCTTCCACCTCGGCTACGACGCCGCGGTCGCGTTGGGAGCCGACACTCCGGACTTGCCGGACGGAACCATCGAGCAGGCCATCGACGCATTGGAGGAGTACGATCTGGTCGTCGGCCCGACGACGGACGGGGGCTACTACCTGATCGGTCTCAAGGAGCCGGCCCCGGAGCTGTTTCTGCGGATCGACTGGGGCACGTCCGCGGTTCTTGCCGAGACCTACGACCACGCCTCCGACCTTGGACTTCGCGTTGCCACGCTCGACGACTGGTACGACATCGACGAAGTCGAGCAGCTTCGACGGCTGGCGGAGTCCGAGACGATACGGGCGAACAGTAAGGCGGCACTGGAAGAAATCGACATCTCGCTCTCAGATACGCTGAAGCGCGCCTTCCCCACCTTCACTAAGCCTCTTCGCGGCAAGGACACGGCCTCCTAGGATCGCGCCGCTTCCCGGCGCTGTCCCAACCCAGGGCGCCGCGGCCGCCGCACCTTCGGCCAGAATCTGCCGGCACGACCGGCCCACGACTCGTACTCCTCGCCGAACTCGGCCGCCAGCAGGTCATCCTCGTATCTTGCCACGAACCAGTAGCGCGGCACGACATAGAGCGGCAGAGCAAGGAGCCCGAGGACGGAGCCGAGCATCAGGGCGGCGCCAAGGTACATCACGAACGTGGCCGCATAGAGGGGATGGCGAATTCGCGCGTACGGCCCCCTGGTGACAAGACGATGATCCGGCTTGATCTGGACGCGCCGTGAGTAGTTGCTCTGAAGCAGCCCCAGCGAACGGAAGCTGAGCAGCCCGCCCGCGGCCACGAGGGCCGCGCCCGCCACACGCGAGAGCGCGGACGCCCGCCGCCTGCCCCAGGGCGCGGCGAGCAGCCCAATGGCGATCATGTTGAAGAGCACGATTCCCATGTGGCTGTTTGCGGCGGCCACGAAGCGGCCCGGCTTGGCGTCCCTGATTGCCGATCTCCTCCGTGCGGCGCGCGAAGCGTCGCGCGCAACTGCGGCGAACCTGCGATTCGAGGAAGAGTCTACCGGAGAAGCCGCGGCCTAACTAGCCGGCCTTCAGGTCGGATATGTCCCTCCAGCCGGATGGACCCGAAGACGAGCGCCAGCCAACCCGGTCAAGGAAGAACCGTTCAAATGATGTGCCGTTTCCCGGTGCGGCCCTCACCAGCGCGTCGTCGATGAGTCCGGACAGAAGGTGGACTCCGATGGCCCTGCCAACCACTTCACGGAAGAGGTTAAACAGCTGCTCGAAGTTGTCCAGCATCTCTTGCACGGTCTCGCCGGAGGGATCGTTGACGATCCGCCCTTCAACGACCGCCATTGAGCAGCCCTCCGCCGCGGCGCGGACATTCACTTGTTGCTCCAGATCGCGAGCCATGGCGGCTCCCACGAGCGCTTCGAGAGCCCTGAAGACCCGCTCGGACATCCGCCCAATCGCGTCCCAAAGCGTGTCGGCACTCATCCAGCTTCCGCTCACCGGCAGGCTTCTGACAGTGCCCGCCACCGGCGCGGTGACGACTTCGTCCTCCGGCTCCTCGCCACTGGCGCGGCACTCCTCATCCAGACACTCGAGGAGCAGATCCACAATGTGAGGATCGAACTGCGTGCCTCTGCCCTTCCTCAGCTCCTTGAGGACAACCTCAGTCGGAAGTGCGTCGCGGTACGGCCTGGCCGAGGTCATGGCGTGGTAGGAGTCGGCGACCGCGAGGACTCTCGCCTCAACCGGGATTTCCTCGCCCTTCAGGCCCGCCGGGTAGCCGGTGCCGTCGTAGCGCTCATGGTGATGCCGAACCATCGCCATGATGTCGTGCCGTGAGCCCAGTGGCGCCAGTATTCGGGCGCCAAGGATAGGATGCATCTTGACCTGAGCGTATTCCTCGTCGGTCAACGGGCCGGGCTTCCTGAGGATGGCGTCTTCGACGCCGATCTTGCCCACGTCATGCAGGAGGGCCCCCATCGAGAGCTCCGACAGGCGCCCCTCGTCCAAGCCCATTCTGCGAGCCAGCTTCAGCGACCACTCGCGGACCAACGCGGAGTGTCCACCGGTGTAGGTATCGCGCGCGTCGACGGCCCCCGCCAGCGCGGAGACGCTGTCGACATACATGTTCTCAACATCCTGCTTGCGCCTGGCCACCTCGATCGCTATCGCGACCTGGTCGGCGAAGGCCTGCAGCAGGTCGAGATCGGCTTCGTCGAACGTGCCGCTGCCGTTGCTGTTGCGCAGATTCAGAACGCCGATGGTATTGCCGTTCACCTTCAGGGGCGCCACCACTGCGTCTTTGACGTTCGACCTGACACACAGGACATGGAAATCTGGATCGTCGACCTCGCCCGTCAGCAGGACCGGCTCGCCCGTCTGAGCGACACGTCCGGCAATTCCCTCCCCGATCCTCTGGCGCGAGTGCCGGCCGTATTCTTCGCCGAGCCCTTCAGACGCCCAGATCGCAAGGGTGTTCGCTTTCTCGTCTCGCAGCATGATCGAGCCGCCCTTCGCCGCGAGCATGGTCAGGGCCGAACCCAGTATGGTCTTGAGGATGACATCGGTAGGTTGGTCGGCCAGAAGCATCGAGTTCGCGGCGATCATCGAGCGAAGCTTACGGTGCTGGAGTCTCACTTTGCCGCTTTGGACTTCCAGTGCGCGCTCGGCCAGCTCGGCTCGGCGCCGCAGTCGTTCCATCGCAGCGTTCATCTTGGTGCCCGAATCGCTTGACATCCTTCCCCCTCAGTGCCGAACGGTGCTGTCGAACCGGCCTATCCCGGCTCGCGCCTTGTGCCGGTCGGAGGCCTCCTTGATCGCGCGGGAGCGCACTCCAATCCCTTCTCGGAAATACCCGGATCTAAGAGGGGTTTCGGCACCCGGTACCGATGAGTGTAGAACCTTGCTGCGATGTGCGTCGTGGAGAAGTGGCTCCGTCGCGACGGCCCATTCCGAGCTGCTTAGAGCGCGAAACCGCCGTGCTTTTTGAAGTGCGCGGCGAGGCCGCCGTCGCCCAGGATGGTAATCATCACGCCCGGCAGCGGCTTGACATCGATCGTCTCGCCTTTGGTGACGTTGGTAATGCGGCCGCCGGCAAGATCGATGTCGAGCTCATCGCCGGGATCGATGCGATCCGTGTCGCATTCGACCACCGGAAGCCCTGTGTTGATGCAGTTTCGGAAGAAGATGCGGGCGAAGCTCTTGGCCAGCACCGCCCCGACGTGTGCGTTGATGATCGCCAGTGGCGCCTGCTCGCGAGATGAGCCGCAGCCGAAATTCGTGCCGCCGACGATGAAGTCTCCCGGCTCGACCTTGGAGTAGAAGTCGGGATCGAGGTCTTCCATGACGTGCTTGGCAAGCTCCTTCATGTCGAGCGTCTTGAACTTGTACTTGCCTGAGATGATGTAGTCGGTGTTTACGTCATCACCGAACTTGTGTGCCTTGCCGTGTAGATTCACGTAGCTCCCCTGCCTGATTCCGTGCGCCTCGGCCGCGCCCGGGCCGCCGCGTCCAAATCGCTCATGCGCTTCGCCCGAGACAACCTGCCGCTCGCTCCTTCAACCCACGTACTCCCGGGGGTCCGCAATCTTGCCCTCAACCGCCGAGGCCGCAACCGTTGCCGGACTCGCCAGATAGATGAATGCATTGGAGTTGCCCATCCGCCCTTTGAAGTTGCGATTGGCCGTCGATATCACGTTCTCGCCATCTGACGGGACCCCGTTGTGGGTCCCCACGCACGGCCCGCAACCCGGTGTCACCACAACGGCCCCCGCAGCGACTAGTCGCTGAATGATCCCCTCGTTCATGGCGTCCAAGTAGACCTGCTTCGACGCCGGCGCCACGATCAACCGTACGTCCGCCTTCACCCGACGATCTCCGATCACGCCGGCGGCAATCCGCAGGTCCTCCAGGCGTCCGTTGGTGCATGTGCCCACGTATGCCTGGTGTATCGGCGTGCCGACGACCTCGCTCACCGGCGCCACGTTGTCCACTGTGTGAGGCTTGGCCACCTGCGGCTCCAGCTTCGAAGCATCCAACTCCATCGTCTTGGCGTAGACCGCGTCCTCATCGGGCGACGCCGGGGAGAAACTCCTGCTCGCCCGCTGGGCCATCCACTCGAGCGTCTTCTCGTCCGCGACCATGAGACCGGCCTTGGCGCCCATCTCAACGGCCATGTTCGAGATGGTGAACCGCGCCTCCACGCTCAGCGCGTCGATCGCCGTGCCGACGTACTCGGCGGACATGTACGTCGCGCCGTCGGCGCCCGTGCGGCCAATCAGATTGAGAACGATGTCTTTGGAGTAGACGCCCGCCGGCAGCTCGCCGTCTATCTGAAATCGGTACGTGTCCGGGACCTTGAACCACAGCTTCCCCGAGGCCATGGCCGCCGCGGCGTCCGTGGAGCCGACTCCCGTTGAGAAGACGTTAATCGCGCCGTAGGTGCAGGTGTGAGAGTCGGCACCTACCATGAGGTCGCCGGGCACGACATGGCCCTGCTCCGGCATGAGCTGGTGGCAGACACCGCAGCCGATATCGTAGAGAGTGATGCCCGTGGCCCGAGCGAACTCCCGCATTATCGTGTGAAGCGCCGAGACGCCCTCGGTTGGGCTCGGAGCTGAGTGATCGACGACCATGGCCACCTTCGCCGGATCGAACACCTCAGTCGCGCCCATGTTCTCGAAAGCCTTGATGGCCAGCGGCGACGTGCCGTCCTGACCCATCACGAAGTCGACGTCCGCGATGGCTATCTCTCCGGCGGACACCGCTCTGCCGGCGTGGGCGGAGAGTATCTTCTCAGCGACAGTGGCGCCCACTACTGTCCCAGTCCCTCTTTCTTCAACCTGAAGTCCTGGTAGATGTACACGAGCTCCTTGTCAAAGAGCGCGCGTTTGAGTTCCACGGCAAGGCGTCGCACCTCGGTCAGTATGTTCTGCGCTTCCTCGTCGGTGAGCTCAATCCCGTACTCCATGAACTTCATTACTATAGAGTGCGTTCCGGAGTGCTTCCCCACTACGAGCTGACGCTCGAGGCCGACATCCTCGGGAGAGAACGACTCGTAGGTGAGAGGGTTCTTCAGCACGCCGTCGGCATGGATTCCGGACTCGTGAGCGAAGACGTTCGTTCCGACAATCGCCTTCCATGCCGGGATCGTGCGCGCCGAAGCCGCCGCTACGTACTCGCACAAGTCACGGAACCGCTCCGTCTTCAGTCCCAGATCGGTATGACCCAGAACCTTCATGGCCATCACGACCTCCTCCAACGCGGCGTTGCCGGCGCGTTCGCCGAGCCCGTTGACGGTCGTGTTCACCCAGCTCGCGCCTGCCTTCACGCCGGCCAGAGCGTTGGCCGTCGCCATGCCGAAGTCGTTGTGCGTATGCATTTCGATGTCGATGTCCACGCGATCCTTGAGCTCCTTGATCACTTTGTACGTCTCAAATGGATCGAGGACTCCGATGGTATCGCAGAAGCGCAGCCTGTCCGCACCCTCAGCCTTCGCGGCCTCCGCGTACTCTGTGAGGAAGTCGAGCTCCGTTCGAGAGGCGTCCTCGGCGTTGACCGAGACGTAGAGGTCGTGCTTCTTGGCAAATGCCACGGACTTCTTTATGGAGTCGATGACCCATGCCCGGTCCTTCTTCAGCTTGTGCTCGATGTGAATGTCCGACGTCGCCAGCGAGATCGCAACGGCGTCGACTCCGCAATCGATCGATGCCTGGATATCCGCCCTCACCGCGCGGTTCCACGCCAGAACGCTCGCACTCAGGTCCAGCGCGGCGATCTGCTTGATCGTCTCCTTCTCGTCGCCGCCCATGGCCGGAATGCCCGACTCGATCTGGTGCACGCCGGCTTCCGACAGCAGCTTGGCGATGCGAATCTTCTCCTGGTTTGCAAAGACGACGCCCGCCGTCTGCTCTCCGTCGCGTAGCGTCGTGTCGTCAACGCGCACCGGCACGGCGGGCTTGGGCTTGGTTGTGAGGTCGAAGCTCTTCAGTTCTTTCGGCACGATTGCCTCCGTTGGTTGCTGTCATGCCCGCGGCGGATCGCGCGCGGGCGAGATGGGTGACCGAATTCTGGGGGCGGCACAAAAAAGAAAAGGCCCAAACGCCGCCTATTCATCTCCCAATGTGCCAGGAGATTGTAGCCGAAACCGGCGAACGGCCGCAAGGACGCCGTGCGATGATGCCGGGTGATGAGATGGGGGGCAACGAGATGGAGGGCGGCTCGGTCGTTTGTGCGTCCGCCCCACTCGGGTATCATGAAGAAACGATCGGGACCCGCCGCCACGCATCACGAACAGGAACCAGTGAATGGCCAAGCAGCGCAGAGCACCCGCCGACCGCCACGCCGGTCAGATGTCGCACGAATTCGAGGTCGCCAATCTCCCCAGCTCGGTACATCTCGTTCGCAGTTTCGTCTCTCATGAGATAGGCCTCCTGCCGCTGTCAATGGAAGCTCAGTTCGAACTGCTCGCGGCCGTGGGCGAGGCGGCCGACAATGTGGTGCTCCACGGACAGGCCGCCGATCCGGCGCCGAACGTCATCAGAACCCGGGTCAGCTGGACCGAGAACGATGTCCAGGTGGAAGTGATCGACAACGGACCCGGGTTCAGTCCGGACGTTCCCGCCTGGACGCTGCCGGACGCCATGTCCGAGCGGGGTCGTGGTGTCTTCATGATGAAGATGCTCGTTGACGACATCGGTTATTCTACCGGGGAGCACGGCAGCAGTTGCCGTCTGACCAAGGCGTTCGACTGCCGCCGTCCATCCGAGCCGGCCGACAAGGCCTATCCCGGTCATCGTGGCTCGCCTCAGCACGTAGCGCCGCCCAACATCTACCGCAGTCTGGTAGAGAACGCGGTCGAAGGCATTTGGGTTGAGGATGTTGACGCCGTCACGGCCTTCGTCAACCAGCGAACCGCCGAGATGCTTGGATGCTCCCCTCGCGAAATGCTGGGAAGGTCGGTCTTCGAATTTGTCGATGATGACCAGGCCGGCGAGATGAGCCAGATCAGAGAACGCTTGGCCGCCGGCGTGACCGCTCAGGTTGAGCAGGTCTTTCGAGCCAAGGACGGCCGGGCCGTCCACGCACTGGTGGCGGTCGGCCCTCTACACGACGACCGCGGAAGGTACTGTGGTGCGCTGAGCTTGCTGAGCGACATCTCCGACCGCGTGCGCACAGCCGAAGAGCGAGAGGCCGCCCTCGCCGACCTCGCTGAGACAAGCGAGGAGCTGGCGGCGGCAAACGAAGAGCTCACGGCCCTGAACGAGGAATTGCACTCGGCCAATGAAGAGCTGCAGGCGGCAGGCGAGGAAGTCAGCGCGCTCAACGAGGAGCTGCGGACATCCAACGAGGACCTGCTCACCCTAAACCAGGAACTCGAAGCGATCGCCGACATGGCTCAAGCATCGAGCGAGGCAACGGACCTCGCCCACCTACTAGACGCCCTGCTGAGCACTGTTGTCCGCGTGTTGCCCGCCGACGTAGGCATCGTCTTGGCGGGCCATGACGCCCACGTCGAGGCTCACGCGACGGTCGGCATCGCCGACGGGGCCCGCGACTGCCTCACCCCCGAGGTGTGCGATCAGCTCGCAGGCCGGATCATGAGGACGGGCAGGCGCGTGCACGTCGCCGACGTGCGAAAGGAGAAGAGGCTCAAGACACCCCTGGAACGGCTTGGACTTCGTTCCGTGCTCGGCGCACCCCTACTCTGCGAGGGTGGCATGGTCGGCGCCATCTACGTCGGTTGGCGTCAAGCCCACCGACGGGACTATCCACAAGAACGCCTGCTCGCCATCCTTGCCGAGCGTGCCGCGTCAACCGTCGTCTCGGCCACGAGACGCGAGGAGACGAATCGCCAGCGAGACAGACTCGCCGAACTCGCCAAGGTCCTGTCGAACGAGCGCGAGCAGCTTGACGCCATCATCGGATCGATGGCTGACCCGCTTCTGGTCTGGGGTAAGGACGCGAGAATCGCGCTTGCCAACCCCGCCCTTCGCCGCCTCTCCGGTCGGGACGTCGTAGGAATGAGCCGCACCGAGCTCATTCGCCGCTTGAAGCTACGGCACGCGGACGGCGCGCTGCTGAAGCCGCGGGACCTCGCCGCTTCGCAAGTCATGGGAGACGAGCCGTTGGCCGAGCGGGAGATGTGGCTGGAGACCCCTTCGGGCGAGCGCAAGACAGTCATCGCCTTTGCGACCGCGCTCGAGCAGGAGGATCTGGCTGCCGTCGTAATCTGGCACGACGTCACCGAGGAGCGACTGCTCGCGTCGGAGCGTGACTACCTGGCGTCGTATCCACAGACCAATCCCCACCCGGTCATGGAGATCAGCCGAGGCCGCCTCACCTACGCGAATCCCCGTGGACGAAAGGTCTTCTCGGTGGAACAGGTGGGCGGTCCGGTGCCGCCCACTCTCCGCACAGCGTTGGCGGCCGCGCGGCGAGCGGCAAAGCTGAATGCTCGCGTCACCGAGATCGATGTTGCGGTCGGCGATTCCTGGTACCGTTTCTCGCTGTTCGCAACAGGCAACGACGTCTTCCGTCTCTACGGAACGGACGTGACGAGGCGCAAGGCCCAGGAGCAGAGCATTCTGAAAGCCAAAGAGGAGTGGGAGCGCACCTTCGACAGCGTGCCCGACTTGATCCAGATCGTCGATAGCGATCACAAGATCCTTCGAGTGAACAAGGCCATGGCCGAGCGACTGGGCTGCGAGCCCGAAGAATGCATAGGCGTGCGCTGCTACGAGGCAGCACACGGAACGACGAAGCCGCCGAAGTTCTGCCCCCATGTGCGCACGATCAGAGACCTGAAACAGCACATCGAAGAGGTGCGCGAGCCCAACCTCGGTGGTCACTTCACGGTGAGCACTACTCCCCTCCTCGACGATCGGGGCCGGATGCTTGCCTCTGTTCACGTGGCCCATGACATCACCGCCCAGAAGCAGGCCGCCCAGGCGCTACAGGCAAGCGAAGAGCGGCTGAAGCGCTCTCAGGAGATCGCGCACTTGGGAAGCTGGGAACTTGACTTGGTCAACGGCACACTCACCTGGTCCGACGAGGTTTACCGGATCTTCGGGCTCAAGCCGCAAGAGTTTGGCGCCACCTACGAGACATTTCTTGACGCGGTGCACCCCGACGATCGAGCCGCCGTCGATGACGCCTACAGCGGATCGATCCGCGAAGGGCGCGACACCTACGAGATAGAGCACCGGGTTGTTCGCAAGGACACGGGAGAGATTCGCATCGTGCACGAGAAGTGCCAGCACTACCGGGACGACGCGGGTCGGATCGTTCGCTCGGTCGGCATGGTGCATGACGTGACCGAGCGGAGACGAGCCGAGGATGCACTGCGCGAGAGCGAACAGCGACTGAGGACAATCATGGACGAGATGCCCATCGCCATGATGCTCCTCAGTCCCCAAGGGGCCACGCTGGAGACGAACCGGACCGCCAATGAGATGTGGGGCGGCCCCGTTCCCAAGGCCTCCGGTCCGGATGACTACGAGTTGTACAGAGCGGTGCGACACGACACCGGCAAGCCCCTCACGCCTGGGGACTGGCCCACCGTCAAGACCATAGAGAGGGGTGAGCCGGCCGAGGAAACCATCGACGTCCCCCGCAACGACGGCACCACGGCGACCGTTAACGCCAGGACCATCCCGATCAAAGACCTCGCGGGCAATACCACCCACATACTCGGAGTCGGTCAGGACATCACCGAGCGCGTCGAGCGCCAAGAACTGAGCGAGGCGCTGAACAGCGTCGCGGAGGCGATTCACGGCAGTCTCCACCTCGACGAGATAATGCTGCGCGTAGTGACCGAGGCAGGACGAGCGATGGGCTGCACGACCGCGGCCGTGTCGATCCGCCAACCCGGCGGCAGGTGGATCATCCGGCACGCCTACGGCCTCGACACGGCGGAAGCCGTCGGCAGGACAACCATCGATCGCCAGGAGCGCCACGCGCTGTCGGCAATCGAGACGCGCAAGATGGTGATCGTACATGACGCGCGGACCGATCGGCGGATCAACAAGGCGCACCTGAAGAAGTCCGGAGTCCGCTCTCTCATCTCCCTGCCGATAGCCACGCGCACCGAACCGGTGGGTGTCGTCTCATTCAACTACGACAGGCCCCGCGCGTTCTCAGACGCCGAGATCGAGTTCTGCCGGCGACTCCAGTCCTCGCTGTCGCTGGCAGTGGAGAATTCGATGCTGTATGAATCGGAACGTCTTATCGCCCAGACGCTGCAGCGGCGACTCCTGCCGGCCGCCGAGACAATCCCCGGACTGCGGTTCGCCCACATCTATCACTCGGCTGCGGAGGCGGCGTTGGTCGGCGGCGACTTCTACGACATCTTCGCGCTCGACGACAGTCGGGTCGCGGTGTTGGTGGGAGACGTCTCGGGCAAGGGCGTCAAAGCGGCCGGCCTCACGGAGAGCGTCAGAAACGCCGTGCGCGCCCTGTCCTACGGCAAGCCTACCCTCTCTCCGGCACAGATCCTGGGCAAGGTCAACGACTCGTTTCTGCGCCAGCTTCCCGCAACGGAGTTCGTTACCGCCGTGATGCTGATCATGGACATCAAATCGGGACGGTACGTGGGAACGAGCGCCGGTCATCCACAGCCGGTGACCTGCGGAAGCGATTGCCGCAGCATCGAGTTGCCCGTCGGCGCCCCTCTGGGCGTCGCGTCCGCGGGCTATCAGAACGGCACGGGCGAGCTGCCCAAGAGCGAAAGTCTCGTCCTCTACACCGACGGACTGACGGAGGCCCGGCACGGCAGTGAGTTATACGGCGAAGAAAGGCTCATCTCATTCCTCTCGAACCTCACGGCCGAGAACCCGAAAGAAGTGGCGGAGGCGCTGCTGGCCGAGGCGAGAAGATTTGCGCGCGGCAGGCTCGAGGACGATCTCGTTGTGGTCGTCTTGAGGCGGGGCGGAGGCTCCTAGCCCTTGGCGTTCTCGGCAAGCACGGCGTCGACCACGCGCCGACGTCCTTCGGCACTGTGTTCTCGACCGGGACAGGCGCCCCACAGGTCATCGACCTCGGGAGGCGCCTGCCCGCGCAATGACTTATCGAGCCCGGAACCTCTCCCAGGTGCTGTACATGGCCAGGTGGCCCGCGTCGGAGTGGTACGCCCTCACGCGCCATGGACCCGCGTACGGAACGCGATACCTGAGCACGTACTTCGTGTAGCTCGCGTAGTTGTAGTTGCGAGCGTTCACCCATCGGTAGTTGCGCCAGGCCCGCCTGTAGTAACGCTGGAAGTACAGCCGAGTGTAGCCGCTGTGTCGTGGCTTCAGATAGCCGTACACCGTGAACGTGCGGTACCTGCGCACGACGCTCGGAGCGTTGGGCTGACGCAGGTACGCCTGGCACATGAGCGTGATCGGCGGAGACATCGAAGGCGCGTGGGCCGCGTCTCCGGGGAACCGCGCCCGGTAGTGGATCTTGGCCGTCAGGATTCTACCATCTTCATAGTTGCTCGTGACCGCTGAGTAGGCGAGCATTCCGTCCGCTGTCCAGTTCACGCCGTCCGTGCTCTTCTGAAGCTCGACGACCGCCCCGGTGATCGGACCGTCTGACGTGACGAGTGACGCGGTCAAGCTCGCTGTGACGCCATAGGCGTTGGATGGTTGCGTCGACGTCAGGGTCAGAACCGGCGGGACGGCTCAGCCGTCGCGCCGACGTCAGACGCACTCCGCTCGACTGGTTGGTGCTCGCCTTTGTCGCCTGGGTGACACTCTCCACGGCGTTCTCGATCCACCTGCCGACGTCGATTCTCGGCAAGTATCGGCGCTACGAAGGATTCATCTCCTTCGCCAACTACGCCGTCGTCTTCTTTCTCGCTTCCCAAGTGCTCAGGGATCGCCGGCGACTCGTCACACTCGCCCATGCCCTGGTCGGCGTCGGCGCTCTCATCGCCTTCCACGGCATCGCGCAGTACTTCGGCCTCGACTTCCTCAACTGGGCAAAGCCCGCGCTCAACAAGTACCGGGCATTCTCGACGTACGGGAACCCCGACCTGCTCGTCGGCTACCTCGTCTTGCTTGTGCCAATCGGCATAGGCGCCACCGTGACTGCCGAGAATCGCAGTCACGCGCGCATCTACGGCACCTGCACCCTGGTCATCTTCATCGCCATGATGCTGACCTTTAGCCGCAGCGCATGGCCCGGCGTGCTCGCGGCGCTGGTCTACTTGGCCGTGATAGCTTGGCGACAGAGAGTCGCGCGCCTGCCTCAGATCGCGGCGGTCGCCGCCGTTGTCGTCATCCTCGTCGGTGCCCTGACCGTCTACTCCATGCGATCGGCGAGCCCCACGACGAACGTCTACGAGCGCGCCAAGATCCTCTTGACGCCAACGAAGGGTACAGCCGGGGCCCGTCTGGAGATGTGGAAGGCCGCGCTCGCAGCGACCAAGGATCGGCCCCTGACCGGCTTCGGACCCGACACGTTCAGGCTCTTCTTCCCCTTCTACAAAACCGTCCGCTACGTGCAGCTATCCGGCTATCAGTCGTTCGTCGACAATGCCCACAGCTATCCCTTTCAGCTGGCGTCGACGATCGGCATCCCCGGGGCTCTCCTGTTCTATGTGATCCTCGCCGTGGCGCTGGCGTGGATCACGCGCTGGGTGTGGAAGCCGAGCTCCGAGGCCAAGGAGCGCTTCTTCTTCGCCGCTCTTGCCGCCGGCGTTCTCGCCTACTGCATACACCAGCTATTCAGTTTGAGCGTAAGTGGCACGACAGTCCTGTTGTGGCTCTTGCTTGCCGGGCTGATGGTTCCGTTCGGCCGCACCGCGCCGATCGAATGGCGTCCGACGTCGTCCGGCGCGAGAGTCGCGATATCGGGGGTCCTGGCGGTCGTCCTTCTCGCGGCCTTCTACTTCAACCTTCGCTACCTGGCAGCCGACGCGGCTCACCTGAGTTCCATCCGCGCGCAGTCTCGCAACATCGACGAAGCGTTCGCCACCGAGGAGGACGCGCTGGCCCTCAACCCGTACGTGGACGCATACCGAATCCAGAAGGCGACCCTGCTGATGAACAGGGCGATAGGTCGGCGTGACAAGCAGGAGATCCTTCAGACCGTAGACTACCTGAGAGAGTCCATCGCCGTCTCCCCCCGCGAGTACACAAACTACGAGATGCTTGCAGGGGCGTACATGGCGGTGGCGGAGTTGGGCGACAGACGCTACGAGTCAAAGGCACTCGACACGCTGCTGTATGCACTGAGATACGTCCATCCGCACGCCCCCTCGGCCAAGGTGCACGTCGCCGCCGCCTACCGCGCTGCGCGAAAGTCGGACCGGGCCCTACCCTATGCTCGGGAGGCGGTCACCGAGGATCCTCACTACGCGGAGGCCGCCTACGAGCTGGGAGCCGTCTACGAGGCCCTGGGGCAGAAGTCGCGCGCGCTCAGAAGCTACAAGCGAGCGGTCACGCTGAGACGGAAGGATGTCAACCCGAAATCGAAGAGCTACCCGGCGGCCGAGGATGCAATCAAGAGGCTTACGCAGACGTGAGACCTACAGCCGCTCCTTGATCAGATCGTTGACCATTTGCGGATTGGCCCGGCCCTTGGTCAGGCGCATGACCTGACCGACCAGAAAGCCGATCGCTCTATCCTTGCCGGCCTTCAGCTCCTCAACTGCCTTGGGGTTCTCGGCAAGCACGGCGTCGACGACGCGCCCAATCTCATCGGAGTCTGAAATCTGCGTCATCCCCTTCTCGTCGACGATGACGCCGGGCAGCTTGCCCGTCTCATACATCTCTTCGAAGACGGCCTTGGCGATCTTGCCGCTGATCGTACCCTCGTCGAGCAGCTTCAGAAGCTGGGTCAGATGCTTCGGTGTAACGGCGCAGTCCTCTATCTCCAGCCCGGTGGCGTTCAGATGCATCGACAGTTCGCCGAGGATCCAATTGGCCGCGGCCTTGGGGTCGGCCCCGCCATCGACGCACTCCTCGAAGAAGTCGCCCATCGGCTTGGTGTCGGAGAGCAGATGCGCCTCGTGCGCTCCCAAGCCAATACTCTCAATGAACCGCATCCTGCGGGCGTCGGGCAGCTCAGGCAGCTTGCCTGCCATGTCGGCGACGATCGCGCGCTCGACCTTGATCGGCACCAGATCGGGCTCGGGGAAGTACCGGTAGTCGTGGGCGTACTCTTTGGTCCTCAGTGACGTGGTGATGTTCTTTGCGGCGTCGAAGTGGCGCGTCTCTTGCTCGACGGTTTCGCCCGCCTGCAGCACCTTTGTCTGCCGCTCCACTTCGAAGGCGAGAGCCCGCACAAGCGCCCGGAAGGAGTTCATGTTCTTGACCTCGGTCTTGACGCCGAGCTCGGTATCGCCGGCGGGACGCAACGAGAGGTTGGCATCACAGCGCATCGAGCCCTGCTCCATAGAGCAGTCGCTCACGCCCAGCGAGAGCAGAATCGAGCGAAGCTTGGCCATGAACGCCCGCGCTTCCTCCGGCGAGCGGATGTCGGGCTCGGTGACGATCTCCATCAGCGGGATGCCGGAACGGTTGAAGTCGACGATCGAGTAGTCGGCGCCGGCGATGCGCCCCTCCCCGCCGACGTGAATCAGCTTGCCGGTATCCTCCTCCAAGTGCACACGCGTGATGCCGACGCGCCGGCTGACGTCGTCGGTTTCCACATCGAGGTGGCCGCCGGTGCAGATGGGCAGGTCGTACTGGGATATCTGGTAGTTCTTCGCCATGTCGGGATAGAAGTAGTTCTTCCGGTGGAACTGCGTGAACTCGGCGATTTCGCAGCTCAGCGCCAGCCCGCTCTTGATCGTGTACTCGATCGCCTTCCAATTGGCGACGGGGAGCGCACCCGGCAGCCCGAGGCAGACCGGACAGACTTGCGTGTTGGGGTCCTCGCCGAAGCGCGTCGGGCAACCGCAGAACATCTTCGAGACCGTATCCAGCTCGACGTGAATCTCCAGACCGATGATGGTCTCGTAGCCGGAGTCACCGTTTCCGCCCGCGCTCATCACTTCTCCTTCGCCGATGGATCTCGAAACATCGGCTTGAGGTTCCATCCGAACGCCCGCTCGAAGGCGAACGCCGCATTGAGCAGCGTGACCTCGTCAAAGTGCTTGCCCATGATCTGCAGCCCCACCGGCAAGCCGCTTGCGACGCCGCACGGAACGGAGATGGCGGGGATGCCGGCGAGGTTGGCCGGGATCGTGCAGATATCGGAGAGATACATCTGCAACGGGTCTTCTAGTTTCTCGCCCTGTTTGAATGCGGTGGTGGGACAGGTCGGCGAGAGTAGGATGTCGTGGTCCGCGAAGGCCTTCTCGAAGTCCTGGATGATGAGCGTGCGGATCTTCAGCGCCTGGCCGTAGTAGGCCTCATAGTACCCGGCGGATAGCGCGTACGTGCCCAGCATGATGCGCCTCTTCGCTTCGGCGCCGAACCCCTCCGCGCGCGTCTTCATGTACATCTCGAGCATGTCGTCGGCATCGGCGGTGCGATGACCGTAGCGCACGCCGTCGAAGCGCGCCAGGTTCGAGCTCGCTTCGGCCGGCCCGATGATGTAGTAGGCCGGCAGCGCGTATTCCAGGTGCGGCAGGGAGATGTACTCTATCTGGGCCCCAAGCTGCTCGAAGAGGAGCACGGCGTTGTCCAGCGCGAAGTTGATTTCCTTCTGGAAGCCGTGGCCCATCAACTCCTTGACGACGGCCACCTTCAGCCCCTCGATCTTGCCGTTGAGCTTGCCGGTATAGCTGGGGATCTCGCGATCGACCGAGGTGGAATCGGCCGGGTCCTTGCCGGCGATGATCTCCAGCACCGCCGCGCAGTCGATGACGTTCTTGGTTATGGGGCCGATCTGATCCAGTGACGACGCGAATGCCACCAGACCGTAGCGTGAGACGAGCCCGTAGGTCGGCTTGAGCCCGACGACGCCGCAGAAGGAAGCGGGCTGCCGGATCGATCCGCCGGTGTCGGAGCCGAGCGCGAAAGCCGCCATGTCGGCCGCGACCGCCGCGGCCGATCCACCGCTGGAACCGCCGGGAACCCGGCTCAAGTCCCACGGGTTTGCGGTCACCTGGTATGCGGAGCTCTCGGTCGAAGAGCCGAAGGCGAACTCGTCCATGTTGACCTTGCCCGCCACGATCGCCTTCTGATCGGCAAGCCTATCGACGACCGTGGCGTTGTAGGGCGGAACGTAGTCCTTGAGAATCTTCGAGGAACACGTCGTCGGCATGCCGATCGTGCACAAGTTGTCCTTGAGCGCGACAGGCATGCCCTCCAGCGGCACGAGCTCCGAGCTGGCCGCCGCGTGTTTGTCGACGGCCGCGGCCGCCTCCAGGACCTCATCGGCGTCAACCCGGTGCAGGAACGCCTTGATCTTGTCGTCCCGCCCCTCGATTTGCGCAAGAAACGCCTCGCAGATCTGCGTGGCGTTGGTCTGGTTCATGACTCGCATGGGGAAGAGTCTGCTTATTGCCAGCTCATTGAGTTCCAATCGGTACCATCCTATCCGCGTTCTGCCATGCCGTGCGCCCTCGTCGCGTCGACCGCGCATTGTGCCCGGCCGCTGTGGCTACACGATCTTCGGTACCACAAAACCGCCGCTTTCCGCCTTCGGCGCATTCGACAGCGCCTCGTCCTGGCTCAGCGACGGGGTGGTCTCATCCTCTCTGAATACGTTGGTCACCTCGACGGCGTGCGCCGTCGGTTCCACGTTTGAGGTATCGACGGCCGAGATCTTGTCGATGTGCTCGAGAATCTGCGCGAGCTGGCCCCCGAAGTAGTCGAGCTCCTCATCGCTCAACTCCAGGCGCGCCAGCAGCGCGACATGTTTCACCTGATCCTTCTCGATCGCCAAGCTCTCTCACCGTCCCGCAAAGAAGTAGATCTGGATGATAGCCAGGAAGTTGTACAGGGCGTGAAACAGAATGGGCGGCCCGAGCGACTGCTGTGTCTCAAAGAGCCAGGCCAGCGCCATGCCCAGAAACATAACCGGAATAATAAGCCATAGATTTGCATGGTACAAGGCGAAGATGAGCGAGCTCGCGACGATGGCGCCGACGACGCCGATGCGGTCGCGGAGGGCCTTGTGGACGAAGCCGCGGAAAAAGAGCTCCTCGACGATCGGCGCCACGATGACGGCCACGACCAGCGCGAGCAAGAAGCCGCTGGGCCCCGGACCGAACCACCGCAGCATCTGCGCCTCGGTCCGGGCCGTGTTCTCGAGGCCGGTACTAGAAGCCGCGAAGGCGTAGACGGCCGTCAGCGCGTAGACGGAGATGAGGGCACCGAGGGAATACCCGATTGCCTTCGGCCACCTGAATGGGCGCACGCCGAAGTCCTCCAAGACCGCGCCGCGCCTGTTCGCCAACGCCGTTAGGGCCGCCACAATCGTCGCGTAGAAGAAGAGCATCCAGGCGGCGAGGATGACGTGCATGTACGTCAGAGAAACGTCGCGCAGCCTCAGCGGAAGCTGTAGAGCGCGCTGCGCCAGAGCCAGCGCGAGCAGAAGCAGCAGGCCGCTGCCGACGTCGGTGAGATGCCAGGGCGTCGCGGCGGCGGCAGTTCGGGATGAGACGCCGGCAACGCGCCGGCCCGGACGGGCTTCGTCGAGCGAGGCAACGTTGCCCTCGCCTTTCGCCGCGCTCGGCCTGCGCCCGGGTCTGGGGACGAACTCCGTGCCGCCGAGCTGGATGGCGGTCGTCGGGCAGACGAGCACGCAGTCCTCGCAGCCGTCGCAGGCATCGGGATCGATGTAGATGTCATCGGCCGTCAGCTCGATGGCATCGTGCGGGCAGATGTCGAGGCACTCGTTGCAGTGTGTGCAGGATTCCGGGTCGAGGAGGAACTGCGTTTCTGTCTCGGATGTCATCTCGGAAGTCTGTGCCTTGCCTTTCACAGCCAAATGCCTGCCGATAGGATACATGGCGCGGCTGAGGGTGGCAAAGGCGGTGACTGCAAGCAAGGACGAGGCGGCCCGAAGCGCGCCGCGGTGACACGTCTCGTCGATACCGCTAGTATCTGATGCGTGCAGACGGTGATGAGCTCAATCGAGGCAGCCAGAGACGATCCTCGCTCGCTGGAGGAGCTTTACCGCAGCGCCGTGACCTCGGGTGACGAGCCGCTGTTCGTGGATGCGATCGCCGCCCTTCTCGTGCGATACCCAGACAACCTCCTTCTCCAAGCTTGGTCGCATCGGCTGGACATCGCCAGAGAGCCCGGCCCGGGTACCGGGACCGCCGAGATCGCCGGCTTCGCCAGTCGACGGCATTGGCTTGCCGCCATCCTGACGAGCGTAGTCCTGGGATTCATCTTCGTCATCCTCACATGGGAGATGGCCGGGCGCCTCGCGGACCCTGCCTCGCCCTGGTTCCTGCTCGGCTGGGCGCCGGCCACCGCAGCGGGCGACCTTGTCTTCTCCTACGCCACGG
>DYIV01000008.1:36332-37133 GCA_020723435.1 Slackia heliotrinireducens
CCGATAGGCGACGGCTCCAGCTCTACGCCGGTGCACTCGTGCTGCTTGCGCTGCTCTTTGGCCTGGCAGCCTGGAAGGGATGGATACCCCTCGCCGCGATGCGCGACGCCGATCGCGAGCCGGCAGGACTGGCGCAGGCCTGGCTGATCGCGCTGCATCTTCCCTTTGTCTGCTGGGGAGTGCTGGCCGGCGCGATGTGCGCGACGCTCGGGGACCTCTGGCGGCAGGTCTTCGCATTCGTGGCGAAGTCCGCCGAGACTATTGTCACTGCCGGGCTGTACGTCATCGCCGGAGGTGTCTTTACCGGTCTGACGGTCGGCATCTTCCGGGCGCTCGGGGTCAGCCTATCGGAACAGCTGGTCGTCAGGTTCGCCTGCTGGGGCGCGGGCGCAATCCCGGTCCTGGCCGTCGCCACGGTCTACGACCCAACCGGCGCGCCGGCGGATCAGGAGTGGCAGACGGGTCTGGCCCGTGTCATCAGGATACTCGTACGCCTGCTTCTACCCCTGACGATCGGGGTGCTGCTCGTCTACGATGCCTACTTCATCCCGACCCAGTTTGCGAAGGCCTTCACCCAGCGCGAAACGCTGATCATCTACAACGTGACGATCATCGCGATCATCGCCGTGCTGGCCGTGGCCGCGCCCGGGTTGGACGAGCGACTCGCGGGACGCGGACCTCAGATCCTGCTCCTGGCGATCATGGCCGCGGCGATCCTGACGCTGCTGCTCAACGCCTACGCGCTCGCGGCGATCGTCAGCCGGACGATCTCGGGCGGCTACACGCCGAACCGGCACGCGG
>DYIV01000008.1:37143-42776 GCA_020723435.1 Slackia heliotrinireducens
TTGGGAGCGTCTTGCTCAGACAGGCTGTAGCGAAAGGAAGACTGTGGGCTGACGTCTGGCGCCGCTCGATGGCTCAAGCGCTCGTTCTCGCCGTGGTCTGGTCAACGTGGGTCGTCGTGGGGTTGCCGCACTTCTAGGGCCTACTCCGCCAGCAACCGCACAAACTCGTCCTCATCGATCGTCGTCACGCCGAGCTTCTTCGCCTTCTCGAACTTGCTGCCCGGCTCGGCGCCCACGACCACGTAGTCCGTCTTGGCGCTCACGCTCGAGGTCACCTTGCCGCCGCGCGACTTGATCTCTTCGGTTACCTCTTCGCGTGTGAATCCCTCGAGCCCGCCGGTGAGCACGAACGTCTTTCCCGCCAATGGCCGCGGTCCCACCGCGCGCTCCTCGGACATCCTCACGCCCGCCGCCTTCAGCCGCGCGATCACCTCGCGGTTCTGCGCTTGCTCGAAGAAGAGCGCGACGCTCTCGGAGATCACCGGTCCGATGCCCTCGGTATCTTCGATCTGCTCGCGTCTCGCATTGATCAGTGCGTCCATCGAACCGAACTGGTCTGCGAGGAGCTGCGCGACAGTCCCGCCAACGTGCCGGATGCCGAGGCCGTAGATGAGGCGCGAGAGCGGCCGGCGCTTTGATGTCTCGATCGCGGCCGCAAGATTGTCGGCTCCCTTACCGACGCTCTTCATCCGGCCGGTGGCCGTCGCACCCGAGGCGTCCTCCTCCGCCGCCGTGGCTTCCGACTCGATCTTGGTCGTGACCGCAAGCAGGTCTTGGCGCGTCAGACGGTAGAAGTCCGAGATGTCTCGCAGCCTGCCGCGCTCGACGAGGGCCAGTATCCTCTCTTCGCCCATGCCCTCGATGTCCATCGCTCCGCGACCCGCGAAGTGCATCAGCCGACCGATGCGCTGCGCCGGACAGGCCACATTCGTGCAGTAGGCGACGGCCTCGTCAGCTTGGCGATCCACCGCCGCATCGCAGATCGGGCAGCGATGAGGCATTTGCCAAACTTGCTCTTTGCCGGTGCGCTTCGAGACCACTGGGGCCACGACTTCAGGAATCACGTCCCCGGCCTTCTGCACGATGATCGTGTCCCCGATACGGATATCCTTGCGCCGCACCTCGTCCTCATTGTGCAGCGTGGCGCGCTGGATCGTGGAGCCAGCCACCCGCACCGCGTCAAAGTAGGCGATTGGAGTCAGCGCGCCGGTCCTGCCGACGCTGGCCACGATGTCGCGCAGCACACTCGTCGCCTGCTCGGGCGGGAACTTGTAAGCCGTCGCCCAACGCGGCGCTTTGCTCGTGGCGCCGAGGCGGTTCTGCTGCTCGAGCGAATCGACCTTCACCACCACGCCGTCGATCTCGAACGGAAGCGTGTCGCGTTCCTGTTGCCAGTCAAGGCAGAACTTGAAGGCCTCCTCGGCCGAGGCTACCTTCGCGTTTCGCGTGTTGATGCGCAGCCCGACCTGCCGCATGTACTGCAGCGAACCCCAGTGCGTCGCAAAATCGGCGCCCGCTCCCACCTGGTAGAAAAAGATGTCGAGCGAGCGGCTCGCCGTGACGGCCGGGTCGAGCTGCCGCAGACTGCCGGCGGCCGCGTTCCTCGGATTGGCGAAGAGCGGAAGCGGCGGCAGTCCCTGTTCGGCGCGCTCTTTGTTGATCTGTTCGCGTTCCCGGTTGATCCGCTCGAACTCGGCGATGGGCAGGTACGCCTCACCCCGAACCTCTAGTAGAGCTGGAGGGCTGTCGGTCTGCAGCTTCAGTGGTATCGAGCGGATGGTGCGCAGGTTCGGCGTGATGTCCTCGCCGACCTCACCATCTCCACGGGTCGCCCCGCGCACGAGAACGCCGTTCTCATAGGTCACGGCCACGGCGGTGCCGTCGATCTTCAGCTCGCAGACCAGTTCCACCTGCTCCCCGTCCAGCTCCTTCTCGACACGCGCAAGGAACGCTCCCAGTTCCTCCTGATCGAAAGCGTTGGTGAGGGAGAGCATTCTCGTGGTGTGACGCACCGGCGCGAATCCTTCGGCGGGAGGAGCTCCCACCCGCTGCGTAGGCGAGTCCGGCGTGACGAGTTCGGGGAAGTCGGCTTCGATCGATTCAAGCTCGCGCATGAGCCGATCGTACTCCGCGTCCGAGATCTCGGGCTCGTCAAGAATGTAGTAGCGGTAGTTGTGGTGGTCGATCTGGCTCTTGAGTTCTTCGGCGCGGCGCGCCGCTTTCTGCTTCTCGATGGCGACCCCCAGCCCGAGGCGGTCCGTCGTCGCCGATATTACCGTGACCACCCGCCACTGAACAGGGACGACGGGCATCCGCACCGGGCGCACCATGGCGAAGGCGGCCCGCTGCGCGAGCCGCCCGCCTCTCCGTTCGATTGACGACTGCTACCTAGATGCCCTGGCCGCGCCCGTATCCCCGGCCTTGACCTGCTCCGGTTCCCCGGCCTTGCCCTGCTCCGTCGCCTTCGTGCGATCCGGCCTCGCCCGTGACGCTCTCCGTACCGTTCGAATCGGCCGTTGCGGCTCGAACCTGCTCGTTTGCCAGCTCCTTGCCGTAGTTCGACACCGTCGATGTCACTCCGCGGGCGCCAAGCACAAACGCCAGCGCGGCCGCGGCCGCGACGACTGCCGTGATCGCTTCGAGCAGCAATCCGCCAGTCCCCGCGCGCCTGCGCTTGATGTAATGCGACAGCGCCTTGCGATTCAGCCAGACGTGGTAGAACGCCAGCGCGATCACGGCGAAGCCGAAGATCACGTGCACGTCCGACCAGGCGTCGCGGTCGAGCAGGAGCGCCGACCATCCTGCGTCGCGCGCAACACCGCGCCCCGGCGCGAAGTACAAGACGACGCTCGTCAGCACGACGATCACAGCCGACAGGGTCATGGTGGTGGACGTCAGAGCGCGAAGTCGGAACCGACGCACGCTAGGCATCACCCCTCCGGTTCCCGGCGCCGAGACCGCCACCTGATGCCCGACGCTCGCTTGATCGACCGCCGCGTCGTACACAACTGCCTGAGACGCGTCCTCCCTTGAATCCGATTCCCGTTCCCACATGTGCGTTGCCTCCTTCGTACGTTGGCTCTGTCGAAGCAAGAGTAGCCACGCAATGTCAGGAGTATGCAAAGATGGGGCAACGATTGTGTGGAGACGAGCTACTTGAGCTTGCCGGCCACGAAGGTGGCCCGCACTGATGTTTCGACCAGCGGCATGAGGTTGAAGAAGTCCACCGCTTCCAGCAGATCCAGGCCGGCTCCGCGCAAGACCGCCTCCACCCGATCCACCTCGAACGCGCGCTCGTAGAACCGCTCCGTGAACGTCAGCGATTGGCCGTTTCCGCCGACCTTGAACGTAGCGTCGAGCACGCCCATCTTCTCGTCGACGTCGTAGCCGTGATGCCACCGGTAGGATATGAGTCCGCGACGCCCGGTGATGGTATTGTCCGACCACTTCGTCCGCAGCGTATACGGCGTGTTGATGTCGAAGATGAAGACACCGCCCGGGACGAGAACACCGGCCACCGCCTTGAACGTCGTCGCGAGTTCGTACTCGTCCTGGAGATGGTTGATGCTGTCGGAGTTGCAGGTGACCAAGTCGACCGGCGAATGGAGCGCGAACGAGCGCATGTCGCCGTGGATGAACTCCGCGCTGACGTCCGGCTCGTCCGCCTTCTCGCCGGCGCGCCGACCCGCCTTCTCACCGGCACCGGCGCCCTGGCCAGCCTTCTCGCGCGCTTTTTCGAGCATCGCCTCGGACAGGTCGATTCCCGTCACCTGCCAGCCCTGCTTCGCAAAATGAAGCGCCACGGTGCCGGTACCACAGGCAAGATCGAGCATCCGCCGTCCCGGAGGTGGAAAGCGGCGGCAGTAGTGATCGAGGACTTCGAGCAGACGGGCCTGGAACTGCTCGTCGATGAACTCGTCGTAGAATCTGGCAAATCGCGAGTAGTCGTTCATGGGGCTATTATGTCACGAGCGCCCCACGAGCGCCCGCGCACCGCCGCACGCGTCGGCCCTACCTCGATGCGATCGCGCTCAGCACCAGGATTGGAAAGCCGACGGCGGCGTCTATCACCAGCGCCACACCCAGGGCAATCCACGCGTTCAGCGCCCGGCCGTCCTTGGCCAGTAGCCACACGGCCGAGAAGGCGAATACGCTTGAGAAGACGGGCGTCAAGACGACGAGCAGAAGCATCGCCATGTACGTCGCTTCGAAACCGACGAGGTTGGTCAGCACGTTCATCGAGGCCAGCCAGTGTCCGATCAGCAGCGCGACGCCCATGGCAAGGAAGGAGCCGAGCGGGGCAACGATCGCGATGGCCTTGTAGTGGATTCTCTTCACGTACACCGTCCCGGGCTGCTGTCTCGTCGAGTCGCGACGCCCGCCATGGATGGCCGCGCCGTGCTATTCCTCGTCCCAGCCCGGCGGCCGGGGATCGTCGCCCATCGTCGCGCGCAGCCGTGCCTCTCGGATCCGTCTGACCCAGCCGTCAACGTCGTCAACAAGCCAGATCGCCACGTCGTTGACGGTGGCCTTCTCATCGCGGAAGTAGACGGCGAGCGCGGGCGACTTCGGCCCCAGTTCCTCCGGGCGGTCCGCGTCGGAGACGGAGCCCAGCGAGATGGCCAGACGTCGCTGCGGCGCGAGCATCTCAAAGACCAACTGGCGCGCCGTGAGCACCAACGCGCCGATCCCCGTAACCTGATTCGCCCCATGCGAGGCCCGGCCCTGGAAGGTCGCCACCGTCCCGCCGAGGACGCCTTCGCCGGCAAGCTCGGACTTGAGCTGCTCCAGCCCCTTCTTCGCCAGCCGGGTTCTCCCCATCGACATCACGATGAAGACACCGAAGAGCGCGACCACGACCACGGCGCCAACATATATCGCTGAATTCACGCTACGCCTTCCTCGCGATGAAGATCATGGCCGGACTGGACGCGCGAAGCGGCGAGAAATCGTAGTCGCCGTAGATCTCCTCGATCGCAAAGCCGTTCTTCTCCAGCAGCAAAACCATCTCCGGACGGAAGAAGTAGCGCAAATCGACGTCGGCCGAGAACTGGTCGGTCTGATCGTCGCCGACCAGGTCGTACTCAAATGTCAGATGTTGGCGCTGCTCGAACGGATCGACCGTGCGCCGCGTCCGCTTGGTCACGATGCGCTTGAGTCCCGGGTGGTACTTGGTGTAGTCGTGAGCGACGACCCCGCGTACGCCGATCACCTGCTCGAGCTTCGGATTGAAGACATCGATCGCCAGCATCCCGCCATCGATGAGGTGCTCGCGAATGCTCGCCAGACACGACTCCTGCTCCTCCTTCGTGAGCAGATGCATGAAGCTGTTGCGTGCGACGAAACACATGGTGTAGCCGCGAATATCCAGCAGGAAGGTGGACATGTCGGCGTTCGCGAAGTTGAGGCGCCCCTCGACTCCTTCGGCGCGCGCCTTCTTCTGGGCCAGCTCGATCATACGCGCCGAGGCATCGACGCCGGTTGCCAGCACTCCCGCCTTCGCGATGGGGACAAGGAGACGACCCGTGCCGCAGCCCAGTTCGAGCACGGGGAAGTTGGCGCGCCTGGCCAACTCGACCCAGAAGCTGACATCAGCCGTGATAGAGAAGTCAAAGTCGTAGAGGTCGGTAAGA
>DYIV01000113.1 GCA_020723435.1 Slackia heliotrinireducens
CGGCTGCCCACGGACTGCCCACGAGCCAGTCGGGAAACCCGTCGAGGTTGACGTCCCCGAGGCCGGTGACCACCTCACCAAAGCTGCCGCCAGCCGCGCCGCCGGATGCGGCCCAGAGCGTGCCGGCGCCGCCGCCCCCTTCGATGCGCGCCACGTTCTGGTGATAGGTCCCGATAAGGAGGTCGTCGAAGCCGTCCCCGTTCACGTCCCCGACCGCGGACACCCGGCCGGTGCAATCCTCGGCGTTCTGCCCGAAGAACGTGGCGAGGGGACTTGTGCAACAGGTCGTCGAGTAAACGAACACGGCTCCGGCATGAGTCGCCACTGTCGAATCGTAGGGATCCGACAGCGCGAGGTCCGGAAAGCCGTCACCGTTGAAATCGCCGACTCTGCACAGGTCGCCACCGAACGCGCTGTTGTTTGGACCACCAAGCCAGGAGCAGAGGGTGCCCTGGGCTTGCGCCTGCCCGCCGATGAGCCAAGACATGCACAGAACGAGGGTGAATGTCAGGTATCTTGTCATCGTTGGCCTCTCGCGTCGTTGTGATGCCCTGATCAGCGCATCAGGAAACTCGCGACGAAGAAGTCCTCGTTACCGCCGGAGATGGGTTGCGCTGCCGTGGGCGGCGGTGGCGGGATCGGGAGAGAGGAGCCGCTCGTGGCGCCGAGGACGTACGCCGCGGCCCCGCTCGGACTGATCGCGACGGCGTAGCCCTCGTCTTGGTCTTGGTTCGTGTATGGGGGCGATGATGATGATCCACCGAAGAACTGACTTTCCAGCAATTGGTCCCCCGTGTTCTTGAGCACGGCCAGAAACGCATCTCGATATATCGGGACGCCCCCCCCGAAGCCGGTCACGGTTACGGGGAAGTTCTGGCTCTCGGACATGCCGGTCACCACCACGTTGTCGTTGGGCAAGACCGCCACGCCGATGGCTGACACGCTTTCCCACGCCGAAGTGCTCTCCGGCACCGGCTGGAGGTAGGTGCACCAGTCGAGGAACTGGCCCTGCGGCTCGATCTTGGCCACGAATCCGACGTACGTGCCGTTCCACTTCGTCGGCTGGAACGAGTTGGCGGTCGTAGGGAATCCCGAGTTGTTCGGATTGTTGGGGTCTAGCATGCCGTTGTAGATTTGAACACTCTTCGTGCAGCCCACGGCGATCACGCTCCCGTCCGATGCTGTCGCCAGGTCGAGGACGGCGGAGTGACCCCACGACCCGCTGAAAGCGCCGGAGTACATGGGGACCTTCATCTGCATGTCCGCGTTCAGGCGCGTGACCGCTCCATCCCAGGGCTGTTGTGCGAAGGCCCACCACTCGGACCACGACTCGGGAGGCTCGAAAGCGTCGTTAGGTGCGAACGGGTAGTAGATGTTCCCGGGGATGGGTGTCGAATGCGTCTTGCCGCCTACCACGGGCTCATCGCCGACCAGCGTGATCGCCAGTCCCTGGTCTTCACAATCCCCGCCGATGAAGGTCGCCGCCTTGAGAAGGGTCCCTCCGGCCTGCTCCCGGAGCACCGCGAAGTCAAAGCCGCCGCCGTTGTGCGTGGCTTGGTAGGGCGGGATGGGCGGGATGTGGTTGTAGTTCCAAGTCGACGTGATCGTCGACTCGAACGGCGCCTCAGCGTACCCGACCGCGTACACGGCCGCCGGCTCGCCGGAGATGGGCAGCACGGCGACGTCGTTCCATACCGCGCCCTCGTGGACGTTCGAGTGAAGGAGATTGGCGCCGCGGGAGTCGATCGCCGTAATGAACCCGTACCGGTACTGGCTGGACGGGGACGGCTGGGTGCTGTAGGGCGAGCCGAACTGGGACATGACCGGGAAGTCCCACGAGTCCGTCCAACCCACCACGTAGATGGTCCCGGATTCCTGGTTGACCTTGAGCCCGTGCGCCTGGTCGCATCCATAACCGGTACTGCCGCCCAGGAAGGTGCTGAACTCGAAGTTGCTCAACCTGCCGGAGAAGGCGGTCACGACCGCATCCGACACGTTCAGTGTGATGTCGTAGGCGCCCGCGGTGGTCGGGAAGTCGGTCGAGTAGGTCGCGCCGCAGACCAGGACGGTGTTCACGGAGTCCACGTCGATGGCGCCGGGCCGCTGGTCGAAGTTCGAGGGGTCGGTCCAGATCCCGGGAAACCCGAGGGGGGCCTCACCGTACATCCCGCCCAGGTAGCTCGCGTACTTGAAGGAGAAGGTCGGGTCGATGGTCAGCCGCCCGGCGAAGGGCGGGGCCTCGAAGCCGTAGCGATCGCCTCCCAGGAGCCGGAAGGAGACGGGGACTTCCTCAGTTGTGCCGTCCTCGCCGGAGACGTACGCCACGGGGCGGGTCTGCATGAGCATCCCTTCGCTAAGGTGCGCGACGAGTTCCCCTTCCGGCCCGATCTCGAGCGCGTCAGCCCCTTCTACCCGGATGCAGAGGTCGTTCACCGCTGCCGGGTGGTCCACGAGCAGGTCGTAGCGCGGCGCGCCGCCTTCGCAGGTGAGCCGGACGTCGAGGCCGGGGCAGGCGTCCTGCCAGGTGAGGTGGTCGTAGGCGGGCACCCTCGGCCGCCAGCCGGTGGGATCGCCGATGAGGAAGTGGAAGAGGCCCTTCTGCTCAGCGGGCGCCCAGGCCGCCGGGCGAGGGGTCTCCAGGTGGAAAGCGACGACCTGCGCCCGAAGAGTCGGGCCATGGCCGGAGATCGGGATCACCAGGAAACCGTCGTCGGTCGAGACCATCTGGAACTCGCCCGCGCGCGCCCGGAAGCGGGGCGCCTCCGCGGTCGAGTCGGCCTCCTCGGCGAAGAGCGGCGGGACCAGGGAGGTCCGGACGTCTTTCAGCTCGAGAGCGGAGGAAGCGTCGGTCAGCAGAAGAGAAGAGAAGAGAAGAGAAGAGAAGAGAAGAGAAGATCATGGGGAACCTCCTTCGGAGTGCTACGTGTCCTGACCCTATGCCCCCAGGATACCCCGAGTCCGGGCCGTGGCAACATGGTTTTCCGCCGGGGCCTGTGCCACTAACCACCGAGATCTCCGCGCGGCGCGCGAGGATCCGCTCCAGCGTTCACGGGCAACGCGGTCCTTCTGCTGTGCGACAACGACGAGGGCGGCATTCCAGGCCGGCTTCCCGAGGTTCCGTCCCTCCAAGGTCAATTGCGACGGGGACCCGCCCTGGGACTTTGACGCACCCTTGTCCGCCCCGCGGCCCTTCTGGACGCCCGCGACGGTTCGAGCGTGGAATGCCCCTCTTGTCTCCCGCCGGCCGGGCCGGCCGCGATCGGAGCCGAGAGTGCGACCTATGCTCGGACTGACGGCGCGCGCGTGGACCGGGGGACCCTGCGCGCGTACCTCCAAGGCGACCTGATCGGCCGCGCCCTGCGCCTTCTGCACCGCGCTCGTGCCGAGCATGAGGCGGATCCCCTCGGTCATGAGGAGCATGCCGGTGGCGATCTGTACACCGCGCACCACGCGCATGCCTGCTTGCAGGCGGAGGCGGCGTGGACCAGCTCCAGGCCTTGAGCCGCGGCTTCGCCGCCGCCTGCGCCGAGTTCGGGCCCATCCGCCTGGCCGTGCCCGGCTGCGCCACGGCCAACGGCTTGGAGCATGTAGACCCGAGTGTCACGCGGCGCGCCGTGGGCGTGGACCTGAACCCTCGCTATCTGGAGATCGCGCGCGCCCGGCACTCCCGCCTCGGCGGCGTGGTGGAGTTGGTTGCCGCCCCGCTCGAGGTGTGCGCCTTCCCGCCGGAGAGCTTCGACCTGATCTTCGCCGGCCTGATCTTCGAGTACGTGGAGCCGGAGGCGCTGCTCCGGAGGATCGCCTTCTGGCTCGCGCCCGGCGGCGCCTGCTGCGATCGCGCGAGGTCAGCTTCGACGCCGATCGCATCGCCCGCGGCAGGCACGGCGACCGCTACTGGACCATCGCGCGCGCCTGCCAGAAGGAACGCGGCCCAGAGCCGTCGAGGAGCGTCGAGATCGGGGCGCGGGTGCTTAGGATAGCATGCGGCAGCGAGTCAGTTCTTGCAAAAACCGACGTCAAGCGTTATCTTAGGAGAGAATCGTCGCGGCAGAACGAGACGTTTCCTTGCCAAGACGATTCCTAGAGTGATACTGACGGAGAATTGTATCGGATGCGGGCCCGTTCATACATCGAAGAGTTGGCCTCCAACGGGCGCTACCACTTCTGCTCCAGCGAGGCATTCCAGGCGATCAGCGGCAGCCAGGCCGCCGTGCGGGCCCAGCTTCGTCGGCTGAAGGAGCAGGGGCTCATCGCCAAGCCCGCGCGGAGCTTCTACGTGATCGTGCCGCCCGAGTACCGGCGGCTCGGCTGCCTGCCCCCGGAGCAGTTCGTCCATCAGCTCATGCAGGTCTGGGAGGAGCCCTACTACCTCGGGCTGCTGTCGGCGGCCGAGAGGCACGGAGCGGCGCACCAGCGGCCGCAGGGCTGCCAGGTGATGGTACGGAAGAACCGCGCGGAGCTGTGGTGTGGAGAAGTGCGGGTCGAGTTCATCGCCCGGGGCGATCTGGAGAAGATGCCCGTCGCCACGGTCAACACGCAACGAGGCGTTCTTCGCTATGCGACCCCGGAGGTGACGGCGCTCGAACTCGTCGGCTACCCGAAGCACGCCGGCGGCCTGAGCAATGTCGCGACGGTCGTGGGCGAACTCGCCGAGGGACTCGACGCGGGGAAGCTGCTTGAGGTCGCGCGGCTGTCGCCGATGAGTTGGTCCCAGCGGCTCGGCTACCTCCTCGAGCTGGTCGGCCGAGAGCAGCTTGCGAAGCCGCTCCAGCCCTTCGTCGAGGAGCAAGCGAAGAGCTACGCGCCGCTGCGGCGTGCGGGGGCCATCGCGCCGGCCAAGCGCAGCGCGAAGTGGAAGCTCATCATCAACGCCGAGGTGGAGCCCGACGCGTGATCCCGAAAGCACACATCACCGCTTGGCGGTCGCGGGCGCCGTGGCTCACCGACGCGCAGGTCGAGCAGGATCTCATCATCAGCCGGGCGATCGTCGAGCTGTTCCGGGTGCCGGAGTTCGCGAGCAGCCTCGTCTTCCGCGGCGGCACCGCGCTCTACAAGCTCTACTTCGACCCGCCAGCCAGGTACTCCGAGGACATCGACCTAGTGCAGGCCCGCCCCGAGCCCATCGGCGACACGCTTGACCGGGCGCGGGCGGTGCTCGATCCCTGGCTCGGCGTTCCGCGCCGCCTTCTCACGGAGGGTCGGGTCAACCTGGTGTACCGCTTCGACTCCGAGGACGCGCCGCCGCTGAAGCTGCGGCTCAAGGTCGAGATCAACACCCGCGAGCATTTCACCGAGCTGGGCGTGGTGCACGTTCCGTTCCGGGTAGACAACCCGTGGTTCACCGGCGCGGCGGATGCCTCGACGTACGCGCTCGACGAGCTGCTCTGCACCAAGCTGCGCGCGCTCTATCAGCGCAAGAAGGGACGAGACCTCTTCGACCTCTGGCACGCACTCGAGCTGGGTCGGCTCGACCCGAAGGTCCTCCTCGCATGCCTCCAGCGCTACCTGGCCGAAGAGGGCCGCACCGTCACCCGCGCTCAGTTTGAGGAGAACCTCGCCGGCAAGCGGGCCGATCCCGACTTCCGCGACGACGTCGGACCGCTCCTGCGACCCGGGTTCGCCTGGGACTTCGAGGCCGCGATGGACGCCGTTCTCCAGAGGCTCGTGGCTCTGCTCGCTGGCGAGCCGTGGAAGGGCGCGGAGGACACGGCAGCGCCGAGGCCGCCCCGCCGAACCTGACCCGGTTGTCCCGGGCGAAGTGTGCCGTCCACGCTCACCTTCTCTGCTGCTCGATCCGACCGGCTCACCGCGCCGACTCGGCCGATACGGTGCTGCTCGCGGCCAGCGCACCACCGAACTCGACTGCACCGACCACCCGCAAACCGACGGGCCCGGCCCTCTCAGCGATGTGCTGCGTCACGGGCTCAAGGGCGGCTGCCAGATCGAGGAGAGGGATGGAAGCGGCAGTGCGTTGGAGCTGAGAGCCTGAGCAGGTATCTACCGGTAGCCGCGCCGGGTCGAGGAGCGAG
>DYIV01000009.1 GCA_020723435.1 Slackia heliotrinireducens
AAATAGAGCCAGATTCAGCACCAGGACCGGAAGCACATGCAGCGTCGTTGCCAGCAGATCGAGCAAATGCCAGCGTTCATCTTCGGGCTTGTTTAACCCTTCGACGACCAGCATTCCCCGCCCCATCGCGCGCGCCAGGCTGCCCAACAGCGCCCGG
Source organism: Slackia heliotrinireducens (assembly GCA_020723435.1). Classification (GTDB taxonomy): domain Bacteria; phylum Actinomycetota; class Aquicultoria; order DYIV01; family DYIV01; genus DYIV01. The sequence continues at coordinate 158 of DYIV01000009.1, forward strand.
CGGCCATTATGCTGCGGGCCGCGCACGATCAACGCGCCGATCTCGCCCGCCGCGAGCAGGTGACCGTCGCCGGAACGGTCAAGAGTGTACGGATCCGCAGAGTCCGGCGGGGGTTGTCGATCACAAGCATCGGGATCTTCGACGGGACGGGCTACCTCTTCGGAACCTGGTTCAACCAGGACTATGTGGCCGAGCGCCTGAAAGAGGGCACGCGCGTCGTGTTCGGCGGCAGGGCCGTGTTCGAATACGGCCGACTCCAGATAGGCCAGCCGTTCGTAGATGTCGTCTCCGACGAAGATGAAGAGACGGAGCGAGTTCACACGACGGGTCTGGTCCCCATCTACTCCGCGACGGAGAGGCTCTCCTCCACCATGATCAGGCGGATCGTGAAGCGCGCGCTCGAGGACTTCGGTCTGGTGTGCGATCCGCTTCCGGCTAGGCTGCGAGAGTGTAGAGCTCTCGTGACCCGAAGCGCGGCTCTGGCCGACATCCACTTCCCGACGGACAGGGCCGCATGCGAAGCGGCGCGCCGGCGCCTCGTCTACGAGGAATTCCTCGTGATGCAGATCGGAATCGCGGCTCGGAGGGCCCGCCTGGCTTCGTCGCTGGGGGGCATACGCCATAGGATCACAGGTGAGATGTCGAGACGCCTGGAGTCGGCGCTACCCTTCAACTTTACGTCAGACCAGAGAAGAGCCGTGGATGAGATCTATGCGGATATGAAGGCTGCTCGGCCAATGAATCGACTGCTTCAGGGTGAAGTGGGTTCGGGTAAGACCGCCGTGGCCATGGCGGCGCTGCTGGGGGCGGTCGAAAGCGGGTATCAGGCCGCGGTCATGGCCCCTACGGAGGTCCTGGCGGCGCAGCACTTCGAGAAGATAGAAGCGGTCTTTGCGGGACTGGGCGTCCGTACGGTGTCTCTGACCGGCGGCACGCGCTCCGGGGAGAAGAGCGAGGCACGCGACCGGATCAAGGCGGGGGAGGCAGATGTCGTAATCGGAACGCACGCCTTGATCGAGAAGGCCGTCGACTACGACAGACTGGGCTTGGTCATAGTGGACGAGCAGCACAGATTCGGTGTGCGACAGCGACTGGCAATGCGCGAGAAGGGCTCCAACCCCGACACTCTTGTAATGACAGCCACGCCGATCCCCCGAACGCTTGCGCTTACGCTCTACGGAGACCTGGATGTCTCCGTGATACGGCAGCTGCCGGGAGGAAGACGCGTCGGAGAACACGTCGAGACACGCGTCTTCGACAAGAAGCATCGTCGCGAGGCGTATCGAATCGTGCGCGAAGAGGTCGCGGCCGGTCGCCAAGCCTACGTGGTCTGCCCACTCATCGAGGAGTCGGAGAAGATCGACGTGAAGGCCGTGACAGAGGAGCTGAAACGTCTCGAGGCTGAATTCCCCGACCTCCGCATCGGACTCCTTCACGGCAGGCTGGCGTCAGCGCAGAAGGCTGAGGTCATGGATGCGTTTCGAGGCGGCCGGATCGACATACTACTGGCGACCACGGTCATCGAGGTCGGTATCGATGTCCCGAACGCAACCGTGATGCTCGTCGAGGATGCCGAGCGCTTCGGCCTTTCCCAGCTGCACCAGCTCCGCGGGCGGATCGGCAGGGGCGCCCATCGCGCGATATGCATGCTCTTCGCCGACCCCGCTACCGATGAGGGGAAGGCGCGGATGTCGGCGATCGTATCGATCGCCGACGGGTTCGCGCTGGCCGAAGAGGACATGCGCATTCGGGGAGAGGGACAGCTCTTCGGCCCGCGCCAGGCGGGGCTTCCAGATCTTCGCGTGGGGAGGCTGTCAGAGGATGAGGCGCTTCTGCGGCTGGCCCGGGACGATGCGCGGGAGATCGTGGATTCGGATTTAGAAATCGCGCGGCCGGAGCACGCTCTGCTCTCCGCGGAGGTGGCGCGACGCTTCGGATGCGCCCTCGACTGGACCGCGTCAGGCTAGGAGGTGCGGTGAGAGTCATCGCCGGCTCAGCGAAGGGCCATAGACTCAAGTGTCCCAAGGGGAGGATCGTCCGTCCCACCGCGGACAGGATGCGAGAAGCGATCTTCAGCATGGTATCCCGGCGGATCGACGGGGCGCGCGTGCTGGACCTGTACGCGGGGGCCGGAACGCTTGGAATCGAGGCGCTTTCGCGCGGAGCCCGCGAAGCGGTCTTCGTGGAGCGATCGGGGCGCGTGGCGACCTCGCTCGCCGAGAACCTGGAGAAATGTCGGCTCCAAGAGCGAGCGACCATAGTGGTGTCGAGGGTCGAGGACTACGTTGCGGTTGACCCCGAGAAAGGGGATTCGTTCGATTTGATTTTTTTGGACCCTCCCTATAGAATAGCCAATACTGAGGTCTCACGGGTGATAAAGCACCTGGTAGAGCGGCTTTTTTTGGCCAAAGGCGGACTGCTGGTCTTGGAGCGTTCGAGCAGCGTCGGCGCAACGACCGCCGGCCGGCTCGTGCTGAGGGACACCAAGACGTACGGGGACACGCGGATCACGATCTTTGAAGAGAGAGTAGCCGGTGAAGGGTAGCGTTGCGGTCTGTCCAGGCACGTTCGACCCCATCACGGCGGGCCATCTCGACATCATAGACCGCTCCCGGCAGCTCTTCGGCACGGTGGTCATCGGGGTGGCGAGCAATCCAGCGAAGGCTCCGCTCTTCTCGCTCGATGAGCGCGTATCCTTTGTGAGCGAGGCCATTGCGGGTCGCGCGGGGCTGGAGGTCGCGACGTTTGACGAGTTGCTCGTCGACTTCGCCCGCAAGCACGAGAGCCGGGTTATCGTCAAAGGTCTGAGGGCGACGTCGGACTTTGAGAGGGAGTTCCAAATGGCTCAGTTCGCGCGTCGCCTGGCACCTGAGATCGAAACGCTGTTCATGATGGCGATTCCCGAGTACATGTTTCTGAGTTCCAGCGCGGTCAAGGAGATCGCCAGTTACGGAGGTACCGTGGGGGGCCTCGTTCCCGAGGTCGTTGAGGCGGCACTGATCTCCAAGTACGAGAGCGGCTTGGAGGGAGGCACTTAGATGTACATTATGGCGTTGATAGACAGGCTCGAAGAGCTGATTGCGACGGGCAAGAAGGTTCCTCTCACCGGTTCCGTAATGGTGCCGGAGCAGAAGCTGTACGACATAATCGACGAGATTCGTGCGACCTTCCCCGACGAGCTGAAGCAGGCGCGCTGGATCGTCAAGGAGCGCCAAGAGATGCTCGACGAGGCGGAGAAAGAGGCGAATCGCATTCTCGAAGAGGCCAGAGACAAGGCGAATGCTATGGCGGCCGAGACCGAGATCGTCAAGCTGTCCGAGCAACAGGCCGCTGAGATACTTGACGCCGCGCGCGCCAGAGAGAGGGAGATTCGCCTTGGCGCCGAGGACTATGCCGACGAGATGCTGGCGAACTTGGAGGTCAACCTCGGAAAGCTGCTAACGGCGGTGCAGCGCGGGCGCGATCGACTTCAGGGCAAGGGCTCCGCGTCGGAAACAGCGACGCCTCGTCCTCCCACTCAGCAATAGGCCTCTTTGGCGCGACGTCACGTCAGACGGCGTCGCGGCGTGTTTCTCACAGCACCGGAGGTATTCCCCTATGACTGCTTCCATCAAAGTGGACGTTGCTCCGTTGCTTTCTGCTGCCGGAGAGAGAAGGCACTACAATGCGCTGGTGACGATGGAGCCTATCCACAGGGGTGAGGAGGAGATCAACTTCGCCGGCCCGGTGGAGGTCGATGTGGCGATCGAATCGGTGAAGCGCGGCGTGCTGTACGTCGAGGGGGACGCCTCGGGCGTCTTGAAGCTCGTCTGCAGCAGGTGCCTTGAGGGCTTCACAGCCGCCTTTGGGGCGCCGCTAAGTGAGACGTTTTGCGTGCCCTTGCGTGTAAGCGACGACGAAGAGTGCTACGTCATCGAGGGACAGGAGATGGATCTTGGCCCCGTGGTCGAGCAGGCGTTCTTGCTGGCGCTGCCGATGAAGATCGTCCACGACGAGGATTGCCGTGGTCTCTGTTCGATCTGCGGCACAGACCTCAATCGCAACCCCGACCATTCACATGACGCCGCACCCGATACGCGCTTTGGTGAACTCGGGCGCCTGCTCGGCGGCGACTGGGAAGAGAGAGAGTCCGGCGATGGAACGGGTAAGGACTGAGGATGTGACCCCGGGCGTCAGCCGGTCGCGAGAACGCCCTCGATCGCCTGCTTGATGTGCGCTACTTCCTGAAGAACCGGTGTGGCGGCGACAGGCGTCCCATCGAACGCGGCGGCGGCCAGATCGTCGTGCCAGGCCAGCGAGCCCAACAGGGATATCCCGCCAACGGCCTCGGCCACCTGTTGAGGTTGCTCGGGGCCGCGAACCTTGTTGACGACCAGACCGAGACGCTCGATGCTCACGTCTTCAGCAAGGCGGCGGATCGTCTGAGCCGTATGAATCGCGGCACGTGTCGGCTCGGCCACGACGATGAGCATATCGACACCTCGAGCCGTCGCACGTCCCAAGTGCTCGATCCCGGCCTCCATATCAGCAATGACCACCTGGTCCGACTCCACGATGAGGTGGTCAAAGAGCGTTTGGAGCAGGACATTCTCCGGGCAAGCACAGCCGGCGCCGCCCTTTCGAACCGCGCCGAGGACAAGCAGCTTCACGCCGCTCGCGTCAATGCCGTAGGCCTCCGCGATGTCGTCCACCTTGGGGTTGAGGGTGACGAAACCGCCGCCCTCGCCGCCTGCCGCTCCCATGCGATCCCGGATCAGATCACGCTTCTGTGAAAGCGGCGTGATCGTCTCGGCGACGGCCGGGGGGATGCCCAGCGCGAGAGCCAGGTTGGTGTCCGGATCGGCGTCGATGGCCACGACGTCTCTCCCGTCTTGCACGAAGAGGGACGCGAGACCGGCCGAAAGCGTCGTCTTGCCGACGCCGCCCTTGCCGGTGACTGCGAGCTTCATGTCTTGCAGTGTACCCATGTGGGATGCGCAGGGGAAGGAGTGGGGCGGCCGGGATTGCGGGTCGGTGCGGGGGAGTCTTATGGTATTATCTTCGAGTTGCACGGCGCTCAAGCGCCGGGAAGGAGCGAGAATAGAACATGGCAGTCCCCAAGAGAAAGACATCGAAGGCCACGCGCAACAGCCGGCGGTCGCACTGGAAAGCGACCGTGCCCACGGTGTCGGAGTGCCCTCAGTGCCACCAGCCGAAGCTTCCGCACCGGGCCTGTCCCGAATGCGGCTTCTATAACAACCGAGAGGTTATTGAGACGGACTAGATAGGCCGCCCGCGAGCTGCTGTTAGCGTCGATCCGAGCACTGCCGGGACGCCGCGCCGCAGACGCGAAGGAATCTGAACCATCGCCCGTGTGGCGATGGTTCTTTGCGAATGGGCGACCGTGGTATGCTGCCCGTGGAATATTCGCCCACCGATCGGGCCTCCACGGCGGCGCCCGGCGCCTCGATGAGGAGTGAATGTGGAACCGGTATATGTCGTCTCGACCGAGGGATTCTCAGGCAAGACGGGCCTCTGCGCAAGCTTGGGGCTTCGCGCTCGCTCGCGCGGCCTGCGCGTCGGATATATGAAGCCCGTGGGGACCCTCCCAACTCGCGTCGACGGAGACCTCGTCGACGAGGACTGCGTCTGCCTCCGGGAGGTCCTCGAGCTCGCGGAGCCGGCGAAGGCCCTTTCGCCGATCGTGATGACGCCGCAGTTCATTCATGGGCAGCTGGCAAGGCCGCGTCTCAACTGCTCGGCGACGGTAATGGAGGCTTTCCGAACGTACCGGGAGGCGAAAGACCTCGTCGTGATGGAGGGGATGAGCCATCTGCGAGACGGAAGGTGGCTGGGCGTGTCGTCGCGGCAGGTGAGCCGGCTACTTCACGCGCGGGTCATCCTGCTGGTGAAGTTCGAGCACGAATTGGCCATCGACGACATCCTCGCGGCCAAGGACATGCTTGGCGAGAACCTGATGGGGGCTATTCTGAACTGGGTCCCCTCCGGCAAGATGCCGCTTGTCGGCGACGCGATCGTGCCCTTTCTCACCGACCAGGGCGTACGGATCCTAGGCATAGTGGAGCGTGACGACCGACTCCTTGCGGTGACCGTTGCCGAGCTCGTCGAAGAGCTGGACGGGCGGCTCATCGTGGGCGACGACCACGTCGGCGAGTCCATCGAGTCATTCATGGTGGGGGCGATGGGACAGAAGAAGGCGCTTTCATTCTTTCGGCAGCAGAGCAAGAAGGCGGTGATCACCGGCGGCGACAGGGAAGACGTTCAACTCGCCGCGTTGGAGACGCCGACGCGCGCTCTCATTCTCACCGGCAACCAGGAACCCACAAAGCGGGTTCAGGCGCGCGCCAAGAAGCTTGGCGTCCCCGTCATCGTCGTCGATATGGATACACTCCGCGCTGTGGAGCACGCCGAGACTATGGCGGGGCGGGTGCGCGTGCACGACGCGGCCCGCGCCAAGCGCATATACGGGATGCTGTCGGAAGCGATTGACCTGGATGCCGCCCTGGACGGCCTCGCCTCATGAGCGCCGGCACTCCCGGAAAGGCCGTCGTCGCTGTTGACGCGATGGGGGGAGACTACGCTCCGCGCCAGGTTGTGGAGGGCGCCCTTCAAGCCGCCAGGGGCGACGCAGCTCTCGGCGTGCTGCTGGTGGGGAAGACCGAAGCCATACGCGAAATCGCCGGAGATGTCCCGCCCAACGTGGAGTTGGTCGAGGCGCCCGGTGTGATCGAGATGTCCGAGCAGCCCGCCAGGGCCGTTCGCGACAGAGCGGACGCTTCGGTGGTCGTGGCGTCGAGACTCGTCAAGGAGGGCCGGGCGGGCGCGTTCGTGTCCGCGGGCAACACCGGCGCCGCTATGGCGGCCGCACTGCTTCATCTCGGCAGAATCGAAGGGATATCCAGACCCGCGATCGCCGTTGTTGTCCCGACGCCGAAGGGCCCGGTCGTGCTGCTCGACGCGGGGGCCAATGCGGACTGCAAACCGGAGTTTCTGGCCGAGTTCGGCGTCATGGGAAGCGCCTACGCCTCGCGCCTGCTCGGCGTATCCGATCCCCGCGTGGGTCTGCTCAACATCGGTGAGGAGAAGAGCAAAGGCAGCCAGCTCTATCGGGCGGCTCACGCGCTCCTAGCCGAGACTGAGTCGATCAACTTCATCGGAAACATCGAGGGGAGAGATCTCTTTGAGGCGAAGGCGCACGTGGCTGTCGCAGATGGTTTCGTGGGGAACATGGTTCTGAAGGTGGCGGAGGGGCTTTCGGAAATGCTCTTTGAGGAGCTGAAGGGCGCCATATCGGATTCGGTCACTGCCAAGCTGGGAGGACTCCTGCTTCGATCGGGCCTCAGAGAGTTGCGGGCGAAGGTGGACTACGAGGAATACGGCGGTACGCAACTGCTGGGCGTCAACGGCGGATGCGTGATCGCGCACGGGGGGTCCGGAGCGAAGGCCATCGCGAACGCAGTGCGCGTGGCGTCGCGAGTTATCAACAGCGATGTTGTAGAGGCAATGAGCAGACAGATACAGAAGGGAGAAGACGATTCGGGATAAGCGGAATGGGGCGGCGATAACCGGCGTGGGGTCGTACGTGCCGCCGCGAAGAGTGACCAACCACGACTTGGAGCAGATTCTCGACACTTCCGACGAATGGATTCGTACGCGCACCGGCATCGTGGAGAGGCGTGTCGTCAATGAAGGTGTCGTCACCTCGGATTTGGCGTTGGCGGCGGCCAAAGCGGCTCTCGCGGACGCGGGTCTTGGCCCGGCCGACCTGGACTTGATTGTTGTCGCGACCGGGTCTCCAGACATGCTGTGGCCGTCTACGGCCTGTGTCCTGCAGGGAAAGCTTGGCGCGGGCTGTCCTGCGTTCGACGTGAGCGCCGCGTGCTCTGGGTTCGTCTACGGCATGAGCCTCGTGGAGGGGCTGGTCGCTGCCGGGCAGTACGAGACCGTGCTGCTGGTGGGCGCCGATGCTCTGTCACGGCATCTCAACTGGAACGACCGCAGCACCTGTGTCCTGTTTGGCGACGGGGCAGGAGCCGTCGTCATAAGGCGTGTCGATGGAGAGGGTGACATGCTCGGCTCGGTCCTGCGCGCCGATGGCCGTGACGCCGACATACTGAAGATACCGGCCGGCGGGAACGCTATCCCGCCGAGCACGGAGTCGGTAGAGGCGCATCTACACTACATCACTATGAATGGGCGGGAAGTCTTCAAGTTCGCCGTTAGGACCACGTGCGCCATTGTCGAGGAGGTTCTCGGCAGGGCGAACGTGGCACTCGACGAAGTAACCTACGTACTCTTCCATCAGGCAAACCAACGAATATGCGATGCGGCCGCGGAAGGTCTTGGGTTGCCGAAGGAGCGAGTACCTGGCAACATCGACAAGTACGGCAACACGTCGACGGCGTCGATACCGCTGCTGGTCGACGAGCTCTATCGCGCCGGCTCGTTGGAGGCCGGCAATATCATCGTTACGGTAGGTTTTGGGGCGGGCCTGACATGGGGAGCTAATGTCGTCCGCTGGAGCAAGGGAGGTCATGGGTGACGATTCACACACAGCTGTGCGACATCCTCCAAGTGGAGCATCCGGTGATCCAAGGTGGCATGGCGTGGGTGGCCACCGCCGAGCTGGCGGCGGCGGTCTCCGAGGGGGGAGGCTTGGGTCTCATCGGCGGCGGGAACATGCCGACGGACGTACTGCGTGCGGAGATCCGCAAAGCCAAGACACTTACATCGAAGCCCTTCGGCGTGAATCTGATGCTGCTGGACGCGCACATCGAAGAGCTCGTCGGCGTCGTGCTCGAGGAGCGCGTACCGGTCGTCACGACCGGCGCGGGAAACCCGGGCGTCTACATGGCCCAGATGAAGGAGCGCGACATCAAGGTGCTGCCGGTCTGTCCGTCGGTCGCTCTGGCGAAGCGGCTGGAGAGAGTTGGAGCGGATGCGATCATCGTCGAAGGCATGGAGGCGGGCGGCCACATTGGAGAGCTGACGACGATGGTGCTCGTGCCACAGGTGGTTGACGCGATCGAAGTACCGGTCGTGGCCGCGGGAGGCATCGGCGACGGACGAGGAATGGCGGCGGCGCTGATGTTGGGCGCCGCAGGAGTCCAAGTCGGCACGCGGTTCATGTGCGCGAGCGAGTGTACGATCGACGATCACGTCAAGAAGCGGATCGTCAGAGCCGGAGATCGGGATACGATCGTGACCGGCTACTCAACCGGACACCCATGTCGAGTGATCAAGAACAAGCTCACTCGCGAGCTGGAGAAGCTTGATAAGGACGGCAAGGCCGAGGAGCTGGAGAAGATGGGCACGGGGCGCCTCAGGTCGGCCATGAGAGATGGCGACATAGAGTGGGGGAGCGTGATGGCCGGCGAAATCGCCGGACTGGTCTGTGAAATCACTCCGGCCGCGCGCATTGTCGCGGAGATGGTGGCCGGGGCTGAGCGGGCGCTCGCCGCCGGCATGGACTTGACCGGCGGGCACAGCGCACCTTCGGTGGTTCCGACGGCGGCTTCTTCGTAGAGTTCGAATGGGCGACCTGGCATTCATATTCCCCGGTCAGGGGTCGCAGAGCGTTGGAATGGGACGTGCGTTCTACGATGAATGGGAGCCCGCGCGACACTTCATGGAGGCCGCTGAGAACGCGTGTGGAGTTCCCGTCACGCGGCTTTGCTTCGAGGGGCCTGCCCAGGAGCTGGCCAAGACGGAAGTCGCACAGCCGGCGATCTTCACCGTTTCGTGCGTCGCCTTGTCTTTCGCCCGAGAAGCGGGCCTGACGCCGTCCGTGGTCGCGGGCCACAGTCTCGGGGAGTATTCGGCGCTCGTCGCGGCGGGCGTTTGCGATTTTGAATCCGCGTTGGCGGTCGTCTGCGAGCGAGGGCGGCTCATGGCTGCCGCGTCAAGCGAAGAGGACGGGATGGCAGCGGTGCTTGGTTTGGACGCCGAGGCCGTCGAGAGCGCTCTGAGCACCGGTGCGGATGTCGAGATTGCCAACATGAACTGCCCCGGTCAGGTCGTTGTCTCGGGAAGGAAGTCCGCCATTGCGGACGTGACCGAGCGACTGAAGGCCGCGGGAGCAAAGGGGGTTGTCCCACTGGCCGTCTCGGGGGCGTTTCACACGACTTGGATGGGGATGGCGAATGACGACTTGGCCCCGCTAATTGGAGAGCTGGTGCGGGGCGATCCGGAGGTGCCGATCGTGCAGAATGCAACGGGCGGCGTCTCGCGCAGCGCCGATGAAGTGCTGGCCGCGCTCGGCGAGCAAATGATCAGCCCGGTCTTGTGGGAAAAGTCCGTCGCGACCATGGCGGCCATGGGCGTCGACGTCTACGTTGAGCTGGGGCCCGGCGCGGTTCTGAAGGGCCTGGTGCGGAGGTGTCAGCCCGGCGCGACGGTGGTGGGCTGCGGAGAGCCTGGAGCTCTCGATCAGTTGAGGGAGAGGATGCCAAGTGCCTGAACTCGAAGGACGCACGGCCCTTGTGACGGGGGGTTCGAGGGGGATTGGCGCAGCGATCTGCATGACACTCGCGAGTGCGGGTGCGGATGTCGCCGTAAACTACCCAGGGCCTGACGTGCCTGCCGACGAGGTTGTCTCGGAGATCGAGAAGTTGGGGCGCCGTGCCATCGCCGTCTGCGGCGACGTGTCGAGCGCCGGCGATGTCGAGCGGATGACGGCGGAAGCGGTGGACGCGCTCGGTGGCTTGGACATACTGGTCAACAACGCCGGGATAACGCGCGACGGGCTCCTCGTACGCATGAGCGAGCAAGATTGGGACAGTGTGCTCGCCGTAGACCTCAAGTCGGTCTTCCTGTGCACTCAGGCCGCGGCGAAGATCATGATGAAAGCACGATCGGGATCCATTGTGAACATCGCGTCGGTGATCGGCCAAATAGGCAATGCCGGGCAGGTCAACTACGCGGCCGCGAAGGCGGGTGTCATCGCCGTTACTAAGTCGTGCGCCAAGGAGCTTGCCTCTCGTGGCGTGCGGGTGAACGCGGTGGCGCCGGGGTTCATCGAAACCCCAATGACGGCCGCACTCTCGGACAAGGTCCGAGAGGCCGCGCAGGAGCAGATACCGCTCAGACGGTTCGGGGAGGCTCAAGACGTGGCCAACGCCGTTGCGTGGCTCTGTGGGGATCAGGCGTCGTACATCACCGGACACGTAATCAATGTGGACGGCGGCATGGTAATGTAGCTGGGGAAAGCGATCGAAAGGAAGGGACTGATCAATGGCGGAGACGTACGACAAGATCCAGGGGATCATCGCCGAGAAACTCGGCGTCGACGAGTCTGAGGTCGGGCGGGAAACCTCGTTCGTGGAGGACCTTGGGGCCGACTCCCTCGACCTCGTGGAGCTGATCATGGCGTTGGAGGACGAATTCGGTATCGAGATTTCCGACGAAGAAGCTGAGAAGATCACCACTGTAACCCAAGCGATCGAGTACATTGACGCGAAGGGATAGTCGCGGATAGGAGCAAGGACGGCGTTATGAATATGCCTAGCCTCGAGATCGGGGCGCTGAGTTGCGCGCTGCCGGTCATCCAGGGCGGTATGGCGGTGCGGATTTCGATGGCGCCGCTCGCTGCCGCAGTAGCGAAAGAGGGCGGCGTCGGCGTGATCGCCGGCTCCGGTCTGCACGTCCCTGAACTCGTCTCCGAAATCCGCAAGGCGAAGTCTCTCACCGACGGCATCATCGGGGTCAACATCATGGTCGCATGCAGGGAGTTCAAGCAGCTCGTGCAGGCAGCCCTCCAGGAAAGGATCGATCTCGTAATCGCCGGGGCGGGCTTCTCCCGGGATGTCTTCAAGTGGTGCGCTGAGGCGAAGGTTCCCATCGTTCCGGTCGTTTCGGGCGAGCGAGTGGCACGCCTGGCCGAGAAGTTTGGCGCCGCGGCCGTCGTCGTGGAAGGCACGGAGGCGGGTGGGCACCTGGGGACCGACGAGTCTCTCAAGAGTATCCTGCCGCGAATCGTCGAGGCAGTGAAGATCCCGGTAATCGCAGCCGGAGGCGTGCTCAACGGCTTCGACATTGCCGAGATGCTGTCGGCGGGCGCCAGCGGCGTGCAGATGGGCACCCGTTTCGCCGCCAGCGTAGAATCGAGCGCCGCCGACGAGTTCAAGCAGACGTACGTCAATGCCAAGCCGGAGGACGTGGTGCTGATTGAGAGCCCCGTTGGGATGCCGGGCCGCGCACTTCTGACGCCCTTCACCAGGAAGCTCCTTGCCGGCAAAGCGCCGCCTCCCAACACCTTGAGCAGGTGTGTGGCCTGCCTGAACCACTGCAAGAAGAACTACTGCATCATCGATGCGCTGGTCCGCGCGCAGGAGGGCGACATGGAGGACGGGCTCGTCTTCTGTGGCGCGCGGGTGGGGGAGATCAGCGAGATCCTGCCGGTCTCGGAGATCATCAAGAACCTCGTGCGCGAGTACGAAGAGAAGATGAACCTGGGGGTGGCCCAGCCGTGCGTCGGGTCGTAGTAACCGGCGTAGGGCCTATCGCGCCAAACGGGATTGGCAAGGAAGCCTACCGTGAGGCGCTCGCTGCAGGGAAGTCGGGGATCGATCGCATCTCCGGCTTCGACCCGGCGGAGTACCCTTCACAGATTGCCGGCGAAGTGGCGGACTTCGATGCGGGCGAGTTCCTCGATCAAAAGGAAGCCCGTCGCCTCGACAGATTCTGCCAGTTTGGCATCGCCGCGGCGCAACTCGCGCTGGACGATGCCAGTCTTGATATCGACGAATCGAACGCCTCCCGCGTCGGAGTGATCGTCGGTTCCGGCATAGGAGGGCTCGCTACCCTCGAAGAGCAGCACAAGGTGCTCCTCGACAGAGGACCGAGGCGCGTGAACCCTTTTCTCGTGCCGATGATGATCACCGACATGGCCGCCGGGAATATCTCAATTCGGCTTGGCGCGAAGGGGCCGAACTGGGCGGGCGTGAGCGCATGCGCGACGAGCACGACGACGATCGGCGAGGCCTTCGAGGCGGTGCGGCGCGGTGCGGCCGACGCCTGTATAGCCGGAGGCACGGAGGCCGGCGTGACACCGCTCGGCGTGGCGGGCTTCTGCGCCGCGAGAGCGCTCTCGCAACGCAACGATGAGCCCAAGGCCGCGAGTCGTCCGTTCGATGCGGACCGGGACGGGTTCGTCATCGGCGAGGGCGCGGGCATCGTCATACTCGAGGAACTTGAGGGAGCGTGTGCCCGCGGCGCACACATTTACTGTGAGCTGGCCGGGTACGGAGCCAGCGGAGACGCCTTCCACATCACCGAGCCGGACCCCGAGGGCGCCGGCGCGATTGCGGCGATGCGCGCGGCGCTGTCCGAGGGTCGTCTGGGACCCGGCGACGTGGACTACGTCAACGCCCACGGGACTTCCACGAAGGTGGGCGACATCGCCGAGACCGCCGCCCTGAAGGCGCTCTTCGGTGACAGGGCATACGAGGTCCCGGTCTCGTCCACGAAATCGATGACCGGACACCTCCTCGGCGCGGCGGGGGCTATTGAGTTGATCGCCTGCATCTTGGCCATGGAGCACGGATTCCTACCGCCCACCATCAACCTCGACGATCCGGATCCGGAGTGCGACCTGGACTACGTGCCCCACAGCGCGCGACCGAAGGAGGTCAACGTCGCGCTCTCGAACTCATTCGGCTTCGGGGGGCACAACGCGACACTCGTCATCAGGAGGTTGGGGGAGTAGGTGGCCGACGAGCAGATTGAGCTGGCCGAGCAGATCATCGGGCATTCATTCGCCGACAGGGACCTTCTGCGAACCGCCCTTACGCATCCATCATTCTCCTTCGAGGCAGGCTCAAGCGACATGTACGAACGGCTTGAGTTCCTCGGGGACGCCGTCCTCGGCTTCATCGTCACCGACTACATCTACCGGCGCTTTCCGGACTTCCAGGAAGGCGAATTGGCCAAGTTGCGTGCCAGCGTGATCAGTGGGGATGTACTCGCGGAGATGGCCGCCGGCATGGACCTCGGGCGCTGTATCTTCATGGGCAAAGGCGTCGAGCAGATGGGCGGGCGTCACAGGGGCTCCATCCTGGCCGATTGCTTCGAAGCCATCATAGGGGCGGCATATCTCGACGCAGGGATCGCCGACACCCGAGAGGTAGTGTTGCGCATTGTTGAGGAGCGGATTGTCAAGCAGTCGGAGACGCGACAGTGGACCGACTACAAGTCCAGATGAACCTGACGCCCGGCTACGAGATACTGGCCGAATCGGGACCTTCTCACGAGAAGAGCTTCCGGTCGGTGGTCGTCGTAGGTGGCGAACGCTTCGGTGAGGGCGTCGGCACGAGCAAGAAGCGAGCGGAGCAGGCGGCGGCGTACGAAGCGCTCAGGCGTCTGGGAGTGGAAGAGTAATGTTCAAGCGTGCGTTCGCCGCCATTTGGCGAGGAGTTAAGGCCGTCTTCACGCTGAAGGGCCTGCTGACGAGTCTGCTCGTCGGCGCGCTGGTGGCGGGAGTCCTTCTGTTCATGCCGCGAGAGGTCAACGAGCCGCGGCGGGTCGAGATGACGGGCGACTCGACGGGGAGCACGGAGCCGACCGCCACGCCCCGGATCGCAATCGTGATCGTCGGACTAGGTGCTCAAGGAAAGGGGCTCGACGCTCTCATTGGTCGGCTCATGAGCCTCAACGTCCCGCTGACCTACGGGATCTTTCCTGCCACGGACGCTTCGCGCCGCCAAGCACGCCTGGTCGACGTTGCGCCGTCGGAGGTCGCCCTGCAGTTGCCGATCGCCTTCTCTCAAGGACCGACGTCGAAGCGGCCGGGAGTCGTCACCTCGAGAATGCGTCGCCGGCAGATTGCGCGGCAGGTGGTAACCGACATCTACAGCCTGGGGCGGGTAGCCGGTATCGTGGCCCCAGGAGGCTACGCGAACGGGCGGACCGACGGCCAGATGATGCGGATAGTGCTCACGATGGCAAAACGGCGGAATCTCTACTTCCTGGACCTGGAGGACAACGGCTCCGCTTCACGCATCGCCGACGGCCTCGGCGTGCAGTACCTCAAACCTGACGTCGTGTTGGATGACGTGCAGACGGCGGACGGCGTCAAGAGCCAGATTTCCGTGGCCATCAACAAGGCCGTGTCGACTCAAGGCAACATCATCGTCGTCGGCCAACTGCTCCCGGTGACGGTGAACACGCTCATGGATTCGATCGACAAGATTCGCAAGGCCGATATCGAGCTAACGTCCATATCCGGGCTGAGCGCGTCGACCGAGCCTACGGCGGGGCCGTCGCTGCCGACGACGCCGACGCTTGAGCCATCCCCGACGATACTCCCGACCTCGACTGTTCCTCCCACGACCACGGCCCCGGCCCCGGGCAGCCAGTTCAACTTCTAGCGACCGGCGCTTGTGGTAGAATCCCGTTGTCAGCGCTAGAAGGGGACCACGCTTGTACCTCAAATCCCTGATCCTTCGCGGGTTCAAGTCGTTTGCCGACAAGACAGCACTCAGTCTGGAGCCGGGAGTTACCGTGGTTGTCGGCCCCAACGGCAGCGGCAAGAGCAACATCGCCGACGCCATTCTCTGGGTGCTCGGCGAGCAAAGCGCGCGGAGTCTGCGTGGCGGCTCGATGGAAGACGTCATCTTCGCCGGGAGCGCGGGCAGGGACCCAGTCGGCGTCTCGGAAGTCTCGTTGGTCTTGGACAACTCCGACCACACTCTCCCCATTGAGTTCTCCGAGGTCACTTTGTCGCGCCGCATGTTCCGTAGTGGCGAGAGCGAGTACATGATCAACAACTCGCCATGCCGGCTTCTGGACATTCAAGAGCTCCTCGCCGACAGCGGCTTGGGCCGAGACACGTCGTCGATCATCAGCCAGGGCGGTCTCGATGACACCGTCAACTGCAAGCCCGAGGACCGGCGCGTGCTGGTGGAGGAGGCAGCCGCCGTCGTGAAGCACCGCCGTCGGAAGGAGCGGGCGACGAAGAAGCTTGACCTGATGGAGAGCAGCCTACTTCGAGCCAAGGACGTGCTCGCCGAGGTCAACCGGCAGCTGAAGCCCTTGGAGCGACAAGCGGAGGCGGCCAGCGAATACGAATCGCTCGCCAAGGAGCTTCGTGATGGCCAAATCGCGTTGGCCGTCATCGAACTGCGAACCATCAAAGGGGAGTGGGAGAAGCTCATCGCCGAGGAGGAAGAGGCGACGAAGCTGCTCGAGAAGCTCCGAGAGGAACTGGCCACCAAGGACGAGCAGGTTCGAAGCCTCCAGGGAGCTCTCGAGGCCAAGGGCCTCTACGCGGGTGATCTCGGTGAGCAGCGAAGGCGGCTCCAGGCGAGCTTGGAGCGCATCAACAGCGGCCTGCTCCTCCTCGAAGAAAAAGGCAAGAACCTCATAGAGCGCGCGAGCGACCTGCGCGCGAAGATCCATCACAGCGAGTCCAAACTCGCCGGTCTCCGTCGGGAAATGAAGCGGCTGCAGGACGAGAAGAAGACTGGAGAGGCGCAGCTGACCGCGCTCTATGCCGATCTTGCCGACGAGCGGCGCGCCGCCGAAATCGTCAAGAAGCGGCGGATCGCCGCGGCCGAGTCCGTTGAGACACTGGACGGGGCGATCAATCAGAACAAGTCGGTGCTGGCCGACAACCAGAAGTCGATCCAGTCGCTGAAGGGGCACGTGAAGAGCCTCTCCCTACAGCGCGAGTTCCTAACGGCCAGAGAGGCCGGGGTCGCGACGCGTCTCGACGAAACGCAAGGGCAGCAGGGTGGAGCGCAAGAAGTGGAGGCGAAGGCGTTGGTCGTCCTGAGCGGCCGGCGCACTAAGCTTGAATCGGCTCAAGAACAGATAGACACCATCGCCGGACAGATCGAGGGTTCGCGCCTGGAAGTATCGCAGAAGGCGGCGGCCATGGCCGAGATACAGGCGAAGATCTCGGCTCTCGAAGGGCTCTCGAAGCCATTCGCGGCCGCCTCGCCTGCCCTGGCCTGGCTCCTGAGCCAGGAGCACAAACTGAGCGGCTTGATAGGCATGGTGGGAGATCTCATATCTGTCTCGCGCGGCTACGAGAAGGTCGTCGAAGTGGCGCTGGGCAGCGATCTGTTCTGCGTGGTGACCAAGGACGCGAAGTCGACCCGCAAGGCCGTCGACTTCTTGCGCGAGAAGAAGGCCGGCGAGATTGCGTTCATTGCGACCTCCAAGGCGAAGGCGCGCCTTCCGAAAGAGTCGGGCCAGCAGATTGGGCGGCCGCTCGTCTACTTGGTCAAGTGCAGGCCTGAAGTGAAGAACGTCGTGGCACTGCTTCTGAAGGATACGTACCTCGTTGAGACACTGGACGAGGCCTTGAAGGCGTCCGGATCTGAGGGCCGGCGATATGTGACGCCCCAGGGCGAGGTCGTGTGGCCCAACGGAAAGGTGAGCCTCGGCGCGATGCCTGAGGGAGGAGCGGGAATGCTTCTGCGCAAGCGGGAGCTCGCCGATCTCCGCACGCAGCTCAAGAAGGTGCGCGGCGCCCATCAGTCCGCCAAGAAGACCGTGGACGCGCTCGAAGCGAAGCTCGAGAAGACACGGGCGCGCGCCATCGAGCTCTCCACCTCGGTTCAGACCGCCGAGGACGCGGCCACGGAGGCTTCCGCCAAGGTGCGGGTGATCGCGGGCGATCTTGAGAGGATGGAGAAGGAGAAGGGAGATTTGGCCAAGGAGCTTGCGCGTGTTGCCACCGAATTGCGCCGCGAGGAGCCGCAATCCTCTCAACTCGAGAAGGAGAACACCCGGATAGAGAAAGAGCTGCTCGGCCTGGAGAAGAAGCTCGTCGTGGCGAAGAAAGACCACGACGAGCGATACCGCGAGGAGTTGGAGAAAGGACAGGTCCTTTCGCAGTGTCAGGTGGACATCGCCTCGTTGACCGAGCGCAGCATCTACATCAAACGGCGGGAGATGACGATCGGAACCGAGGTAAACGAACTCGAGACGACCAGGACGAAGGAGTACGAAATCGCTCGAGCCCTGGACGGCCTCCGGGAGAGAATCAAACCGGTGCACGAGATGTACGCGGCCCTGCTCCAGACGGCGGAGGCCTGGGAAGCGAGGCTTTCCGAGCAGGCAGTGGCGGAGCAGGCCGATGCCGCAAGCTTGCGCGAAAAGCTGCACGAGGCCCAGGAGGTCACGCGAGGACTGAGCGCCCGCATCGAAGAGGTCGGGAGCCGCGTGGCGGAACTGCGTGTGACCAAAGGCCAGCTCGAGTTGCGTGTGAACGCAGCGGTCAAGGAGATAGTCGAGGAATACAACATTCCGATCGAGCAGGCTCTGAAGCGCAGGGTGGCCGCGGAGGAGCGCGACCGGCTTCACCAGAAGGTTCGCGCTCTGCGAGGAAAGGTCGCGCGGCTTGGAGCTGTCAATCCGATTGCCATGGAGGAGTACCGCCGACTGAACGAGCGGCGAGAGTTTCTGGCGGCCCAAGTTGAAGACCTGACGCGCAGCAAGAAGGCGCTGGGCAAAGTGGTCGACGCAATCGAGCGGAAGATGAAGGACCAATTCATGGTCACATTCGAGGAGGTCAATCGGCATTTCCAGGCCGTCTTCGCGATCCTCTTCCCGGGAGGCCGCGCGGAGCTGTTTCTGACCGACCCAGACGACCCGTTCACGACGGGCGTCGATATCGAAGCGCAGCCCAGTGGCAAGAAGCTCCAGAAGATGTCGCTGTTGTCCGGGGGCGAGCGGGCGCTCGTCGCCACGGCGCTGCTCTTCGCGCTGCACCACACACGCCCCAGTCCGTTCTACGTGCTCGACGAGGTCGAGGCCGCACTCGACGACCTGAACCTGCAGCGCTTTGTCGGTCTAGTACAGAATCTGAAGACCAAGACGCAGTTTGTTATCATCACCCACCAGCGCAGGACGATGGAGACCGCCGATTGTCTCTACGGGGTCTCCATGCAGGCTGACGGCGTGTCCCGCCTGGTCAGCCAGAAGCTCTCCGCCAAGGAGGCCAGCTAGTGGCTGCCGGTGGATGGTTTGACCGCCTCACCAGCGGGATGTTGAAGACCCGCGAGAACCTGACGGGCAGGCTCAAGGGCGCGCTTTCGCGTTCCGCGCCCGGGAGCAACGAGTTCTGGGAAGAGGTGGAGGAGTCTCTCATCTCAGCGGACGTGGGAGTTGCGGCGACCACTTCGATAGTCGAGGAAGTTCGGCGGGAGGCCCGCGAACAGGGCATGACCGCATTGGATGAGCTGACAGGCGCGCTGAAGCGCCATATAGCGGCTTCACTGGGGAGCCGAGCCGCCGTGGACGTGGCCAGGGGAGAGGGATCGCTTGCGGTGCTCGTCGTGGGCGTGAACGGAACGGGGAAGACGACAACGATCGCCAAGCTTGCCAGGCAGGCGAGGGAGAACGGGCTCAAGGTCATACTGGCGGCGGCAGACACGTTTCGGGCCGCGGCCATCGAGCAATTGGAGGAGTGGGGCAGACGCGTCGGCTGCGATGTGGTCAAGCACGAGCGTGGCGCCGATCCGGCGGCGGTTGTCTATGACGCGCTCCAGGCGGCGCGCGCCAGGGGGATCGACCGCGTCTTCATCGACACGGCCGGCAGGCTCCACACGTACGTGAACCTCATGGAGGAGCTGAAGAAGGTGAAGCGCGTGGCCGAGCGGGAGTCGCAGGGCAGGATCGCCACGCTGCTGGTGATGGACGCGACTACGGGCCAGAACGGCATCGCTCAAGCCAAGCTCTTTGACGAGGCGCTCTCGGTCGATGCCATTGTGCTGACGAAGCTCGATGGCACCGCGAAGGGCGGCATTGTGGTTGCCATCGAACAAGACCTCGGGATTCCGGTCGGCTATGTAGGCGTTGGCGAAACGGCGGAGGATCTTCATTCTTTCGACCCCCAAGAGTTTGCCGCCGCCCTGATCGGCTCCGAAGCGGCGGAGATCGCGTCATGAGGACGTACGTTCTGGCGGCGCTCGTTTTGGCGTCATGGATGGGCAACGGCGTCTACTGCTCTCGCATCGCCAAGCGCGCGTGGGCCTTACCGACCGCGGATGAAGAAGCACTCGTGGCCGCCTACAACCGAATGCGAAAGAAGAAGTACACGCTCCAGCAGCTGAGGGAGCAGATTCCCCAACTCGAGACGACCGTGCCGGGGCTGCGCTACACTGCGCTTGTCCCCCTGGCCATCGCGGCGACATTTGTCCTCAATGCGCTCGTGAGGGTCTTGTGGATCCAGGACGGCACCGCGGGCGTCTGGGTTTCAGTCGGGCTCATCTTCGGGCCGATTGCCGTGACGGTCTACCTCTTGTCATGGGAACAAGGGCTGCAACTGGCAAGACTCAAAGAGGTCACCGAGGGCCCCAGCGGGCATCGCGTGGCCGAGATGCGGGCCAAGTTCGAGCGGCAGACGGGGGACGAAGAGGGCGCCGGGCGGGGGTCCGAAGGCAGCTAGGCTCAGGGGGAAGTCGCGTGTTCGACAGCCTTTCCGGAAGAATCCAAGGTATCTTCAAGAAACTGCGCGGCAAAGGTCACCTCACCGAGGCGGACGTCGACGCCGTAATGCGCGAGGTGAGGCTCGCCCTGCTCGAGGCCGACGTGAACTTCAAGGTCGTCAAGTCGTTCGTAGCCCGGGTGCGTGAGCGCTGCGTCGGTGGCGAAGTTCTCGAGAGCCTGACGCCGGCGCAACAAGTGATCAAGGTCGTCGACGAAGAACTGACGGCCCTGATGGGCGGCTCGGCAGCGACCCTGACGCTCGCGCCGCGGCCCCCGACTGTGATCATGGTCGCGGGTCTTCAGGGCTCCGGCAAGACGACCGCGTGCGCGAAGTTGGCTTACCACCTCAAGAAACAAGGTCGGCAGCCGCTGCTCGTCGCCTGCGACGTGTACCGTCCGGCGGCGATAGACCAGCTCGAGGCGCTAGGGTCGGAGATGAACGCTCCCGTGTGGCGCCGAGACGGCACCGACGTCGTCGAAATCGCACGTTCCGGAATCTCCCGCGCCAACGAGATCGGCGCGGATGTGGTCATCATCGACACGGCGGGCCGTCTGCACGTCGACAAAGAGATGATGGACGAGGTCGCGCGCCTTCGCGACGAGGTCAAGCCGCACCAGATCCTGCTCGTCGTCGACGCGATGACCGGCCAAGACGCCGTGAATGTGGCCGTCGCCTTTCAGGAGCGTCTCGACTTCGACGGGGTGATATTGACCAAGCTCGACGGCGATGCGCGCGGCGGAGCGGCGCTGTCGGTCAAGGCGGTCACGGGCAAGCCGGTCAAGTTCGCCAGCCTGGGTGAGAAGATCGACTCGCTCGGTGTCTTCTATCCCGACCGCATGGCCTCGAGGATTCTGGGCATGGGTGACGTTCTGACGCTCATCGAGAAGGCTGAAGCGTCGATGGACCAGAAGCGCGCCGCGGAGCTTGAGGAGAAGCTGCGAGCGGCGCAGTTCACTTTCGACGACTTCCTCGATCAGATGCAGCAGGTTAGAGAGATGGGTCCGATCAGCCAGCTCGTGAGCATGGTCCCCGGCCTGGAGAAACTCGCGGGCAAGGGCGTCGCGCTGGAGGAGAAGGATCTCGAGCGCATCGAGGCCATCATCCGGTCGATGACTCCCCAGGAGCGGGCGAATCCTCAAGTCATCAGCGGGAGCCGTCGTGCGCGGATCGCGGAGGGAAGTGGAACGACGACGGGGCAAGTGAATCAATTGCTGAAGCAGTTCGCCGCGACGCGCAAGATGATGAAGCAGATGGGGAAGATGGCCAAACGCGGCAAGGGCCGCGGCATGCCGATGGGGATGCCGCCGTTCGGTGCGTAGCGAGGCAGGGAAGCGCACGCGCGGGAGCCGGTCATCGGGCTATGGGGCCGGTTGTGAAGAAGACCTTGGCCGCAGCCCGTCAACTCGGGTATAATCTACCGCCGTGGCTCAATTCGACGAGATGCGAGAGGTGGTGAGACGTTGCCAGTAAAGATACGACTGAGTCGAACCGGAGGGAAGAAGAAGGCATTCTACCGTGTTGTCGTGGCCGACGCTCGGACGCCCCGTGACGGGCGCTTCATTGACTTGATCGGGCGCTACGATCCGCGGAGGGAGCCGTCCCTCGTAGAGATAGATGCCGACAAGGCCAAGGACTGGATGTCCAAGGGAGCGCAGCCAACACAGCCCGTGGTGAAGCTTCTCGAGATCGCGGGCGTGCTTCCAGCCCGACCCACCAAGGACAAGAAGCCCAAAGAGAAGCTCTCGAAGAAGGCGGCGGCCAAGAAGGCGGAAGCTGAGGCGACGCCGGAGGCGGCCGCTCCCCAGGCGGAGACGGCCGAAGCTGCCTCCGAGGAGGCGCAGGTCGAGCCCCCCACGGTAGAAGAGGCAGCAACGGAAGAGACCGCTGAGGTAGCCGACGAGGGTGAGGCCGCTGCCGGCAAGCAAGAAGTCGAGCAAGCCGAAGTGAAGGCCGAGACGGACGAGGCACAGGCCGATGAGTCCTCAAGTGACGAGGCGGAAGAGACGGCGGAAGTAGCTGAGCCGGAGACCGAGGGCGGTTCGGAGGAGAAGTCTTGACGGATCTGCTGGCCTACCTTGTCCGCCACATCGTCGACGACGCGGACGCCGTCAGGATCACGCGCGGTGATCAACCGGGCTACATCGAACTGCTGATTGAGGTGGCTCCGGAGGACATCGGCAAGGTGATCGGCAAGTCGGGCCGAGTAATCAAGGCGCTACGCACGCTGATGCGCGCGGCGGGCCTTCGCGAAGATAAGAAAGTCCTCGTAGAGGTTGTCGAGTAGGCGGCCGCAAGGCCACAAGCGGCGGTGAACTCACGTGGTCAGGCCAACCGAAGTTGCCGTCGCGCGTCTGATGAAGCCCCACGGCGTGCGAGGCGAAGTCGAGGCGAAAGCTCTCACGCCTGATCCCGATCGCATCAGACCCGGCAGCAGCTTTCAGCTTTCGCCGGCGAGATCGGACTTCCCCGATGTGTCGGTTGAGGGCGTTCGCGCCAAGAAGGATCGACTGATTATCAAGTTCGCGGGCATAGACGATCGCGAGACGGCCGCGAGGCTCCACGGCGCGCTCATGATGGTTCCCGTCGACGAACTACCCGCCCTGGATGAGAATACCTACTACCATTTCGACCTCATTGGCCTGCGCGTCGTGACGAGTCGAGGGCGCCCGTTGGGACGGCTGGAGGAGATCATCGAGACGGGAGCCAATGACGTCTACTTGGTGCGCGACGACCCGGGTGATGAAGCGCTGATTCCGGCTCTCAGATCCGTCATCGTCGCCGTCGACCTCGAGGAGGGCGTCATGGTCATCGAACCCATGGCGGGGCTTCTGCCGGAGGACGCCGATGAGGATTGACGTCGTGACGATCTTCCCGAGCATGTTCGAGTCGTACATGGCCGAGTCGATGTTGCGCCTGGCACAAGAGCGGGGGATCGCGCGCGTAGAGGTGCACGACCTTCGGAACTACACCACGGACCGGCATCGCCAGGTCGATGATGAGCCATACGGAGGAGGACCGGGCATGGTCATGAAGCCGGAACCCTTCTTCGCGGCGGTGGAAGATCTGGCCGATCGGTTCGGCGCGGCCCAGGAGACCATCATGATGTCGCCTCGCGGCGAGCCGCTGACACAGGCTGTGCTCGAGGACTTGGCCGGGGCGTCGCAGTTGGTGTTGCTCTGTGGACGCTATGAGGGCGTCGATGAGCGCGTCCACGAGCACCTTGCTACGCGCGAGGTGTCAATCGGCGATTACGTGCTGACGGGCGGGGAGCTGCCGGCGATGGTCCTCATCGACGGCGTCGTCAGACTGCTGGCAGGAGTCCTCGGCGACCACACGTCGGTTCAGGAAGAGACCTTCTCCGGCGGCCTTCTGGAGTATCCGCAGTATACTCGACCTGCGACCTTTCGCGGATGGCCGGTGCCTGAGGTCCTTCTTTCAGGCAATCATTCCGAGATCGAGCGGTGGCGCGCGCAGCGGGCTCGCGAGGTGACCGAGGAGCGCAGGCCGGACTTGCTGGGTCCGGAGGCTCGCGAGAAGTGACCTTTCGAGCGAGACGGGATTTTGCTAGAATCACTGTCGGCATACGCGGAGGCAGGTATGCCTTTGGCATCGAGACGACGGATTGCCCCACGCGCCTGTAGCTCAGGGGACAGAGCACTGGCCTCCGGAGCCAGGTGTCGGCGGTTCGAATCCGTCCAGGCGCGCCATTTCGATACGCGGCCGGCGCTGTTGCGCCCTGGGCCGCGCGGTTTTTGTGTGACGGGCCGTTAGCTTAGCTGGTAGAGCAGGGGACTCTTAATCCCAAGGTCGAAGGTTCGAATCCTTCACGGCCCACGGTGCAAGTACATGTTCGTGTGTGAGAGCAAGCCGCCCGCAGGAGGGCGGCAGAGGTAGGGGATTGGTGTTGTGATGCGAAGGATAGACCAGATAGAGCAGGCGCAGATGCGCGACGACCTGCCTGACTTCGGACCCGGTGACACGCTGAAGGTTCACTATAAGGTCGTGGAAGGTGGGCGAGAGCGGGTACAGGTCTTTCAGGGTCCCGTGATTCGCCGGCAGAACGGCGGGGTCAGGGAGACTTTCACGGTCAGGAAGATTTCGTTTGGAGTCGGTGTTGAGAAGACGTTCCCGCTCCATTCCCCGAAGATCGTGAAGCTCGAGGTCATCACTAGAGGTAAAGTAAGGCGCTCGAAGTTGTACTATCTCCGCGAGAAGGTGGGCAAAGAGGCCCGAATCCCGGAGAAGAGATACTAGGAACCAGGAAAGAGGACTCCGCAATGGGAGATGACGCGGCCGGACGCGAGTCGCAGTCCGGGCCTGAAGCTCGATCCCCCCAAGAAGCGCCGCAAACGGGCGAGGAGGCTCAGCCGGTACCTCCCGGCTCCGCGCCTCCGGGACCGCAGACAGATCAGTGGCAGCAGACGCTATATTTCGGCCCCCGGACGGCCGAGTCCGGGCAGGAATCCGAACCTAGGCAGGAGCCGTCTGACGCGCGCCTTTCGGCGGGAGACGTCGCATCGGCCGGGCCGGGGAATTGGTGGGAGCAGCCCATACCCGACCCCGCACCCACCGTGCCGGCGCCGGTCCTCAGCGAAACGGCTCCGCCGGGACCCGCAGCCCTGCAGGAGCCGGCCGAACCAGAGCGCACATCCTTCTGGCGATGGCTGTGGGAGGCGGCGATCCTCGTCGCGCTGGCATTCGGCATCGCCTTCGTGATCAAGCTTTTCGTCGTGCAGCCGTTCTACATCCCGAGTGGGTCAATGGAACCCACGCTCTTCCCGGGTGACCGCGTTCTCGTCAACAAATTCATCTACCGATTCCGGAACCCCGAACCCGGCGACATCGTCGTCTTTGTCGCGCCCCGGGACGTCCAAGAGCGAGACTTCATCAAGCGCGTTGTCGCCGTGGAAGGCCAAACCGTCGAGGTCAAGGATGGCAAGCTCTATGTGGACGGAAAGGCGCGCGATGAGGCCTACATCGCGTCCACCCGGGACCACGCAACCTTCGGGCCGGTGACGGTCGCGGACGACAACGTCTTCGTGATGGGTGACAATCGCAGCAACAGCTCGGACAGCCGTGTCTTCGGTCCATTCGATCGCGATCGGATCGTCGGCGAGGCGTTTGCCACTTATTGGCCGTTGTCGCGGATGCGCGGGCTGTAGGAAGCGGGGAACACGATGGGGCCGCTTGCAGCGTCATCCGAACTGGAGCAGGCGCTGTGGGCACAAGGCTTCACGAAGGTCGGCGGCGTCGATGAGGCAGGCAGGGGGGCGCTGGCAGGCCCGCTCGTGGCGGCCGCGGTTATCCTCTCCCCTCAAGCGATTCCGGACGGACTGCGGGATTCGAAGCGTCTGACGGCGTTGGCGCGAGATCGCATCTTCGAAGACATACTCCGCAAAGCCCTCGCCCACCACGTCGTTGTCGTCGGCCACGCCGAGATAGACCGGCTAGGCATCCACCACGCCAATCTGCTCGCCCTCCAGCGCGCCGCAAACGGCCTGACAGGTCCTCCCGACTACATCCTCTCCGATGGATACGGAGTTCCGGATGCCTGCTGCCCGGCGCTGGCGGTGCCCAAGGGCGACGCCGTGAGCGTCTCGGTCGCAGCCGCGTCGATCCTTGCGAAGGTGACACGCGATCGCATCATGTGCGACATGGAGTCGCTCCATCCGCAGTACGGCTTCGCGAAGCACAAAGGCTATGGCACCGCCGAACACCTGGCGGCGCTCCGCGAGCATGGGCCGAGCGACGTGCATCGGCGGTGTTTCGCGCCCGTGGCCGAAAGCCTCAGCCGGTAGCCAAAGACCCTGGTTGCCAAGCTGTCTAGACCTCAGCGTCGGCGAAGTGCCGCCACGGCACCCCTGGTGCTCACGGCGATCCTATCCTGGCGAATCCGCGTGACGAGTTGCCGGCGCGATCGATCACGACAATCGATACGCCCAGAGGCGACCTGCTCTGGCCCGAGAGGCGTCTCAAGAGCGAGCGACTCAAGAAGACCGCGGCGCCTCGCCGGGAGGTCCACCCCGCCGCGGAGAATCGGCGCAGAGTGCGGCCTCCACGCGCTGTTCGCACGGTCCACCTAACTGGTGCGTTCCCGGGATCGCGCAGGGTGAAGTGGACGAAGACGCCCGACCGCGAGCGGAGCACCCGAAGGACGGGCTTCAGCGGAGGCCTCATGTCCACGAAGATCTGAGATGAAGTGACGGTGGAGGGCGTCGACGGGTCTCCCAACAGCGTGTCGAGCCGAGCTGTCAGGACGTAGCGTCCATCCGGGAGCTTGCGCCCAAACGTTGACGGAAGGCGAAGCGTCTGCGGGCCGGCGTTCACCCAGGCGACCGGGTCGCTCGGCCCAAGGACCGTGCGGCCGCGGCGCAGGGATATCGAGACGTGGCCGGGCTTGGTGGCGGTGCAGTCGAACGACGCGCGGTCATTCCGCCCGTCGGCGTTTGGGGAGACGTAGAGAGGTGCCCGCGGCTTCAGCGAGAGGGCGCACGCGGACGCGTCGTGGGCCAAGAAGCGGGCGGCGTGGGTGCGGAATATCTCGGGTTCGGGCACGGCCCCGGCCAGTCCGATTAGAGCGAAGGCGTGGTAGCGATGGTAGCCGATGCTGGCATCGCGAGCCATGCCAATCCCGTAGCGAGACCACCAGCCGGTGTCGAACTCCGGCAGGCTGGTTCGGATCGCAAGCTGTGCCTGGTCCAGCGCCAAGCGCGCATCAGCCCTCACGGTTTCGGATGGCGTCGATCCGGCAAGGTCGCTGAGGCTGAGCGCCACCGTGAGCTGGGAATTCAGTATTCGCAGATGAGGCTTGGCCGGGTACTGGGGAAACCAGGCCGAGCCGTCTGCGCCGCCGTTGTGAAATCCGCCGGAGGCGAGTGGAGCAAGAAGAAGCTCAAGGGCCTTGCGTGACTTCACGAGATGGCTTGAGTGGGCCGTCAGGAGATACGCGTAGTTGTAGGCGAGCATGAGTCGGGCTTGCGGCAGGCTTGAGGACCATCCGGGCTGGGCATCGAGGTACGGGAAGTAGTATTCCGCCAGAGGCAGCGCGTTCCGGGAGCGCGGGACCGTGTAGCGGTCGAATTCCTCCATCTGAACAAGGAAGGTCGCTTCCTCGGACCGATCGTGCGCCAGCAGGATCGACTGAAGTGCGGCCGAGGGGTGAAACTGCCACCCGTAGCCGAACCGATAGCGAAACGAGCCGCGCGGCATGCGTGAGAACGCGAAGTCCCGGGAGGACATGTGGGAGGGGCGAAGGGTCGACTTCCCGTAGTGGTGGGCATTGGCTCGCATGATTGCGCAGAGTATGTGGGCCCGCGCCGGCGTCATCATGCGGGAGGAAGTAGACAGCACGAACGCCACGTCCACCGCCGCCGCGCGCGCCCCGCGGGTTCTGAGACGATAGACGGCCCAGGCCAGCTCGGCCGGGATCCGGCGATATGCGTTGTAGTCGGCAGCGGACAACTGACCCGTCTGTCGGTACTCCAACAGCCTCGAGGAGGCGATCTTCGCGTGCGCGTTGACCTGATCCTGGGGCGGTACAGAAGCGCGTCCGCGTGACGCCGCGGCCGTCGTTGGCCCGCCGGGCGAGCCGGATTCCGCGAAAGTCGGATCGGCCGGACCGCGCGGGGCCCCGGCCATCTCAACGCGTGCCGGCCTTCCGAGTCCGGCAGCCAAGGCCGCGTATGCCGGGGAGCACACACATGCCAGGATCACCGCGACCAGGGAATACGTCAACGCCGTGCGACAGCTCATGCGGCTCATCTCTGCCTCAATCCATGGAACTCGTGCACCACATATACGAGTGTATCAAACGGTTCTCGACCGTGCTCTTGCGAGACGACGCGTCTCAGCCGTATTCTGACGTCCCTGGCAACGGAGGGGCGCATGGATCTCGGATCGACGGGCGAGGCGGTCGCCGCCCGTTTCTTGCTGGACAAGGGCCATCAGATTCTGACGATGAACTATCGATGCCGCATCGGCGAGATCGACATCATCTCCGCCGATCGCGGGGTGGTGGTGTTCTGCGAGGTCAAGACGCGGGCGAGCGACGCCAAAGGGCAACCCTTCGAATCGGTGACGCGCAAGAAGCAGCAGACCCTGCGCCGCTGCGCCGAGCATTTTCTTCTTGCTCAATACCATGAACTGCGCACGTGCCGATTCGATGTCATCTCGATCAGGTGCAACTCGCGGGGCCGGCCGGACATCACCCACCTGGAGAACGCGTTCTGATGGAGGGTTGACGCGATAGTGCCATTGCGCTAATGTGCCTATGCATTGTAGGGGCGATGGAGGGGCTGCCTTGCAGGCTATCGTACACAGCAGCGCTGTGGTCGGAATGGACGCCCTAGGCGTTCTCGTCGAGACGAACATAGCTCTAGGTCTGCCCGCATTCATCATCGTAGGTTTGCCCGATACGGCCATCCAGGAGTCCAGAGAGCGCGTGCGTGCGGGAATAGCCGCGTCCAGGCTGGATTTCCCGCTCAATAGGATCACCGTGAATCTGGCTCCGGCGGACGTGCGGAAAGAGGGGCCCTGCTTCGACCTGGCCATTGCCATCTCGGTGTTGGCGGCCTCCGGCCAACTCCCCCCCGAGGCGGCCGACAAGTGGACGCTCGTCGGAGAGCTCTCGCTCACGGGGGAGCTGCGGCCGGTGCGAGGGGTGCTCTCGATTGCCCTTGCCGCGCGTGCCGCCGGCAAGGAAGGTATCGTCGTCCCGTCCGAAAACGCCGCGGAAGCCGCACACGTCGACAATCTCAAGGCCCTCCCCGCGCGAAGGCTGCGTGATGTCGTCGACTTCTTGCGTGGCACGCTCCCCATCGACCCGGTTGAGCCGAACGGCACCGGCGCCGCGCCACAGGACACTCCGGACGTGGACTTCGCGGATGTCAAGGGGCAGCAGCACGTAAAACGGGCGTTGGAGGTGGCGGCCGCCGGGGGTCACAACGTATTGATGATTGGGCCGCCGGGCTCGGGAAAGACGATGCTTGCCCGCCGCGTGTCAAGCGTGCTGCCTCAGCTTGACATCGACGAGTCCATCGAGCTGACGAGGATCTATTCGGTCGCTGGAGTACTTGCGCCCAACGCCGGCCTCGTGCGGAAGCGTCCCTTTAGGGCGCCTCACCACACCATCTCGCAGGCCGGACTGGCGGGAGGTGGCAGTCACCCGCGGCCCGGAGAGATCAGCCTGGCGCATCACGGAGTTCTGTTCCTCGATGAGCTGCCGGAGTTCGGTCCCGGCGCGCTACAGGTCTTGCGGCAGCCGCTTGAGGACGGCTCCGTGACAATCTCGCGGGCGCGCATGACTCTGCGCTATCCGGCACGCTTCACCCTTCTTGCAGCGATGAACCCCTGCCCCTGCGGGCACCTGGGGGACAGCGCGCGCCCATGCAGCTGCAGTCAAGCACAGATCTGCGCGTACCGCCAAAGGATAGGCGGTCCACTGCTTGATCGACTCGACATCCAGGTCGAGGTGCCGCGCCTCGCTGCTGAGGAACTCACCTCGACAAGATCATCGGAACCTTCGGCGCGGATCCGCGATCGCGTGGAGCGGGCGCGGAGGCGCCAGCGAAACCGGCTCCGCGGGGCTTCGAGCTGCAATGGAGGAATGACAAGCCGCCAGCTTCATCGATGGTGCGCGCTCGGGGCCGAGGAAACTCGCTTCATGCGGGCCGCGGTCGACCGGCTCGGCTTGAGCGCGCGCGCGTACGACCGGGTTCTGAAGGTGAGCCGCACGATAGCCGATCTGGCGGGGCGGGATGAGATAGCCCTGTCCGACCTTGCGGAGGCGATCCAGTACAGATGTCTTGACCGGGAGCAACTCTCGTGAGCGCCGGCCGGAGGCGCCGATGCGTACTGGCGCTCAGCCTGGCACGCAGCCTCGCGCCGGTCCTGGGCCGCCTTCTGAGAAGCGGAACCGATCCCGAGGAACTGTTGGGGCTTTCGGCTCATGTGCTGGCCGAGCGTCTGGACGTCTCGCAAGCGGCGGCCGAGAAAGTCGTCCGCGAGCTGAAGACCGTTGACGCGGCGCGAGAAGAAGCGCGACTCCGCAGCGCGGGGGTCTGGATCACGTCGTTGGCAGACGAGGACTACCCCGCCGCCCTTGCGTCGGCTCCAAGCCCGCCGGCGCTACTGTATGTGAAGGGAGAGATTCCTCGGGAGCCTGCGGTGGCTGTTGTGGGCTCCAGGCGCGCGACTGCCTATGGGCTGGCCGCCGCGGAGAAGCTAGGGCGCGAACTCGCGGAGGCAGAAGTGACGGTTGTGAGCGGGTACGCGCTCGGCATCGACTTCGCCGCGCACAAGGCTGCCGTCGACGCGGGGGGTAGCACGATCGCCGTGCTCGGCTGCGGGCTGGACGTATCGTATCCGCGGCAACACGGCTACTTCGCGGACTCCATACTGGAGTCGGGCTGCTTCGTCTCAGAGCTGCCCCTTGGGACACCGCCGCTCAAGCAGCACTTCCCGGCACGAAATCGGATCATCAGTGGTCTGGGTATGGCCACGGTCGTCGTTGAGGCGGGACGCAACAGCGGATCTCTCTACACGGCCGACTTCGCCCTGGCTCAAGGCCGGGAGGTCCTCGCGGTCCCAGGAAGCATCTACGCGCCGCTCTGCGCGGGGACGAACGCTCTCCTGGCCGATGGGGCCGGACCCGCGCGCGGCGCCGAGGACATTCTCGACGCGATCGGCGTCGAGGCTCCGGAGCGCGCCAAGGCGAAGCTTGAACGGTTGTCCAAGGTGGAAGCGGAAATACTCGGATTCCTGGGCGCCGAGGCGCTCGGTATCGACGAGCTCACCGGCCGATCGGCGCGGGAGGCGGCGGAAGTCTCCACCGCGCTGACGTTGTTGGAGATGAAAGCCCTTGTGCGTCGAGGGCTCGATCAGCGCTACGTCGCAACGTGCGCTCGATAGACGCCCCACCCGTCGCGCTCTCATCCGTCGCGCTCGAGGGCGCCCCACGAGGGCGGGGCCTTCGCCGACAGGAGATGGGGCGTTCCGCACCGAAATACCATTGCCACGTCATCGATCACCGCCCGTCGTCGTGGGTTCATCATCATGGCCAACATCGCTGCAGAAGTCATAGTAGTCGGAGGGGGTCTTGCCGGATCCGAGGCCGCTTGGCAACTGGCGGAGCGAGGGTTGCGGGTTTTGCTCTATGAGATGAGACCCGCCAAGATGACCCCCGCTCATCACACGGGCGATCTCGCCGAATTGGTCTGCAGCAACTCCATGAAGGGTAAGGCGCTGCCGTCCGCGCCCGCTTTGCTCAAAGCAGAGCTCGCCAGTCTCGGATCGATGATCTTGCGCACGGCGGGGGAAACGTCTCTTCCCGCCGGAACAGCTCTTGCCGTCGACCGGAAGGCCTTCTCCAAAGCGGTGACACGAGCCGTCGCGGGCCATCCGCTCGTTGAGCTGGTGCGGCAGGAGCGGCGGGACCTTGAGGATGATAGGCCCATGATCGTGGCCACCGGCCCGCTCACCTCGACGGCAATGGAGAGCGCTCTCGGGACGGTCGTAGGCGGGGACAGTCTGTACTTCTATGATGCGGCGGCTCCGCTGGTGGAGGCGGCCTCGGTCGACATGTCGGTCGCCTTTGCGGCCTCACGCTACGGGAAGGGCAACGCCGACTACGTCAACTGCCCCATGAGCGAGCGCGAGTACCAGGCGTTCCACGCGGCTCTGCTCGAGGGAGACAGGGTAATCGCCAAACAGTTCGAGGACCGGGAGCTCTTCAGCGCTTGCCAGCCCGTTGAAGAGATCGCTCAGCGCGGAGTCGATGCCCTTCGCTACGGCCCGATGAAGCCGGTTGGGCTGACGGATCCGCGAACGGGGAGGAGACCATATGCCGTCGTCCAGTTGCGTCGCGACAACAGCTCCGGAACCGTCTACAACATGGTCGGCTTCCAGACGAATCTGAAGTGGCCCGCACAAGAGCGCGTCTTCCGGATGATCCCGGGACTGGGCCGAGCCGAGTTCTTGCGATTCGGAGTGATGCATCGCAACACGTACGTCGACTCCCCGAGGGCGCTGACCTCGACTTTGGCGCTGAAGGCTCGCCCATACGTTCATCTGGCCGGGCAGTTGACCGGCAGTGAGGGCTACTTGGAGGCAGCGGCCACCGGGGTCGTCGCGGCTCTGAACGTCTACGCCGCGGTCGGGGGCCTACAGCCGGTTGTTCTCCCTCCCACGACGGGAATCGGCTCCCTGGTAGGCTACCTCCACCAAGGCGGGGAAACCGCCTTTCAGCCGCACCATGCCAATCTTGGTCTTCTGCCGCCACTGGCGCGAAGCGTGCGGCAGAAACGCGCACGCCACGAGGCGCTTGCGAGCCGCGCCCTGGCCGACATGGCAGCCTATCTCGAAGTGCGTCCCGACTTGCGTGTCAGGGGGTTTCGTGGACCTTCTTGAGCGGTTCTTGGAGAGACTCGAAGTCGAGCGGAACGTCTCAGCGAATACCCTCCGTGCGTATCGGAGCGATCTCGAACAACTACTCGCCTTTGCCGATCGCGACGGCAGGTCCGCACAGACAATCGATCACCGGTTTCTACGTCGCTATTTGGCGTATTTGCAGACATCTCGGCGAAGTCGGCGAACAATCGCCAGGAAGCTTTCGGCCGCTCGCACCTTCTACAGGTTCCTGGTGCTGTCGGGTGAGACAGAAGGAAATCCGGCCGCCCTGCTGACGGCTCCTACCTCCGAGCGCAGGCTGCCGAAGGTGGCGAGTGTGGAGACCGTCCGGGAGCTGCTGGCGGCGCCGGAGACCTCGACGTCCCTCGGACAGCGGGATCGCGCTATCTTGGAGGTTCTGTACGGCGGGGGACTGCGCGTGGGGGAGCTGGTCGGCCTTGACCTCGCCGACCTCAACCTCTCCGGCGGCGAGGCGCGAGTCATGGGCAAGGGATCGAAGGAGCGAGTCGTGCTGATCGGGTCGGAGGCGGTCGAAGCAGTTGCGACCTACCTCAGAGACGGAAGGATGCGGCTGAGGCGACGGGATACCGAGCAAGCGGTGTTTCTCAACCGCTATGGGGACCGGCTCAGCACGAATGCGGTGCGAGATCGGATGCGCAAGTACGTCTCGTCCGTGTGCGCCGGCAGAGGGCTGACACCCCATGTACTCAGGCATTCCTTTGCCACGCACATGCTCGAAAACGGAGCCGATTTGCGCGCGGTTCAGGAGCTTCTTGGCCACGTTGACCTGTCGTCGACCCAAATATATACTCATCTGGGCACGGTGCGTCTGAAGCAAATCCACGCCAAATCACATCCCCGTGCCTAGCCGCAAAGGAGCCCTTTTGAAGAAGGACCCGGGGTCGGAGATTCAGAGCCTCTGGCAGTTGTACAAGGACGAGGACGACTCTGACGCACGCGACAAGCTCATCCTGCACTACTCTCCCCTGGTGAAGTATGTCGCCGGCCGCATCTCCGCCAACCTGCCTCAGAACGTCGACACCGCCGATCTGATCAGCTACGGCATCTTCGGGCTGATCGACGCGATCGAAAAGTTCGAGCTCAGCCGGGAGATCAAGTTCGAGACCTATGCGATCGCCCGGATCAAAGGCGCGATCATCGACGAGCTCCGATCGCTGGACTGGGTTCCCCGCTCGGTGCGCGCTCGGGGACGGCAGCTCGAGAAGGCCTACATTGAGCTTGAGAACAAGCACAAGCGCGTACCCACCGACAAAGAGGTCGCCAAGCACATGGGCATATCCATCGACGAACTGCAGGACCTGCTCGCGCAGCTCAGCTCGACCTCGATCGTCGCCCTGGAGGAGTTGTGGAGCGTGGGCGGCGATAAAGACGACAAGGTCTCTCTCATCGATACGATCGAGGATACCTCGACCCAGGATCCGTCGGTCATGTTCGAGTTCACGGAGCTCAAGGATGTCCTGGCGAAGGCGATCGACAAGCTCCCCGAGCGTGAAAAGATGATCATTGCGCTCTACTACTACGAGGGCTTGACCTTGCGCGAGATCGGTGAGGTGCTTGGCGTCACCGAGTCCCGCGTCTCCCAGCTCCATACGAAAGCGATCCTTCGCCTGAAGACCAAGCTGCGCACGGCAAAACCCGTGATGCCCAGCAAGTAGCGGCCCGCCCTCACTCTCACCGGCGTTGCGTCCTCCGCCGTCCGTTTTGTCCCTGCCCTGGCCTGTGGTACACTGTCTCGGCTTCACATTACGCATGCCGGCGGACCGGCCGCCCAAGGTGCCCTCGCGGGTAAGGTTGCCGGGAAGATGCCGGCATCAGGACGCAAGAACCGAGGAAGGAGGTGCACCACATGGCTGTCGTGTCCATGAAGCACCTGCTTGAGGCAGGTGTACACTTCGGTCACCAGACGCGCCGGTGGAATCCAAAGATGAAGCCTTTCATCTTCACCGAGCGCAACGGGATCTACATCCTGGACCTGCAGAAGACCCTGCGCCTTATCGAAGCCGCGTACGATTTCGTGCGCGACAGCGTCGAGGCAGGCGGCACGATTCTCTTCGTCGGCACGAAGAAGCAGGCTCAGGAAGCGCTGGAAGAAGAGGCAACCCGCTGCGGCATGCCCTATGTCAACTTCCGTTGGCTGGGCGGCATGCTCACCAACTTCGACACGATGAAGCGGCGCATCGCCAAGCTGGACGAACTCGATCGGATGAGTGAAGACGGCTCGATGGCGGCTTTGCCGAAGAAGGAAGCTCAGAAACTGGAGGCGCTTCGTCAGAAGCTGACGCGCAATCTCGGCGGCATTAGGACGCTGAAGGGGCTTCCGTGCGCAGTCTTCATCGTAGACCCACGCAAGGAGAGGATCGCGGTCGCCGAGGCGCGCAGGAGTGAAGTGCCGATCGTCGCCATCGTCGACACGAACTGCGATCCCGACGAGGTCGACTGGATTATCAGCGGAAACGATGACGCAATTCGATCCGTCACTCTGATCACGCGCATCATCGCGGACGCGGTGATCGAAGGACAGGAGCGCCGAGCCGCCAAGATGGCTGAGATGGCCGCGGCGCAGGCGGAAAAAGAGGCCGTCGCCACTGAGGGAGAAAGCACTCCCGAGGCGAGCGAGGCGAAGCCCGGGAGCGGGACCGCGACCGGAGAATCGGCTACGGCGCGCGCGTAGAAAGCGACCGAGGGCGAGGATGTGGGTACCGAGCATCGGCACACCCTATCCCGCGAGCGGACTTCGCGCCGGGCAAGGGAGGTTGAGAAGTAATGGCGATTTCCGCCAGTGAAGTGAAGAGACTGCGCGATCTGACGGGCGCGGGCATGATGGACTGCAAGAAAGCGCTCGCGGAGGCGGGAGGAGAGGTCGACAAGGCCGTCGATATACTGCGGACGAAGGGCCTCGCCGGTTTGGAGAAGCGTGCAGGTCGGGCCGTGAAAGAGGGCATTGTCGAGAGCTACATCCACTCGACAGGAAACATCGGCGTGCTCGTCGAAATCGACTGCGAGACCGACTTTGTGGCCCGTAGCGACGATTTCCGAGCGTTTGCCCATGACGTGGCGATGCAGATCGCCGCCGCCAAGCCGGCTTATGTGACGCGTGACGATGTCCCCGAGGACATAGTCGCTCACGAGCGCTCGCTCTTTGAGGCACAGGCCCTCGAGTCGGGCAAGCCGGAGAAGGTCATCGGCAAGATCGTCGACGGTAAGATGGAGAAGTTCTACGAAGCAGTCTGCCTCCTGGAACAGCCCTTCATCAAGGACGGCGATCTGATGGTCGCGCAGCTGCTCGGCGGTCTGGCGGCGAAGGTCGGCGAGAACATAGAGATCAGACGCTTCGCCCGCTTCCAAGTGGGCGAGGCGACGGCGGAGGAGTAGATGGGCGATTACAGGTTCAAGCGGGTTCTGCTCAAACTGAGCGGAGAGGCCCTCATGAGCAGTGGCGACTACGGCATAGACCCCGACATGCTGTCGTCGATCGCCCGGCAGATCAAGGAGCTCCATCGCGACGAAAGGGAAGTCGCCGTCGTCGTCGGCGGCGGGAACATCTTTCGGGGAATGGCCGCCAGCGCGTCCGGCATGGACAGGTCGACCGCCGACTACATCGGTATGATCGCGACGGTGATGAATTCCCTCGCACTTCAAGACGCCCTCGAGAACGAGGGCGTCTTCACGCGTGTCCAGAGCGCGATTCGCATGACCGAGGTGGCGGAGCCGTATATCAGACGCCGCGCGATCCGACATCTGGAGAAGGGCCGGGTCGTCATCTTCGCCGCCGGGACGGGCAATCCATATTTCTCGACCGACACTGCCGCGGCGTTGCGCGCCTTGGAGATAGGCGCCGAGGCGATCCTCAAGGCCACGAAGGTTGACGGCGTCTACGACGCCGATCCGGTAACGCATCCGGACGCCACGATGTTCAAGCAGCTCGCCTACATCGACGTCCTCAACAGGGGCTTGAAGGTCATGGACGCGACCGCCACTTCGTTGTGCATGGACAACTCGCTGCCCATCATCGTCTTCAACATGGGCGTTGAGGGCAACATCAGGAAAGTGCTCATGGGTGAACCGATAGGCACGATTGTCTCAGGGGGCGAGGCCACGTGATTGATGAGATCGTCAAAGACGCTGAGGGGCGGATGAAGAAGGCGGTCGCGGCGACCCAGACGGAGTTCACCACGGTCCGCACCGGCAGAGCGTCGGCTTCGATCCTCGACAGGATCGTCGTCGACTACTATGGCGCACCCACGCCTCTCAATCAGCTTGCGAACGTGACCGCTCCTGAGCCCCAATTGCTCGTCGTTCACCCGTGGGACAAGTCATGCATAGAAGCGGTGCAGAAGGCGATCCTCGCTTCGGATCTGGGGCTCACTCCATCCACGGACGGGACGGTGATTCGCCTTCCTTTCCCGCCTCTGACCGAGGAGCGGCGTGTCGAGCTGGTGAAGGTCGTGAAGCGCATCTGTGAGGAAGGCCGCGTCGCCGTTCGCAACATTCGGCGCGACGCGAACGACCACCTCAAGTCGGAGGAGAAGAACCACGAGATCTCCCGTGACAACGAGGAGCGCGCGCTCGAGAAGGTGCAGAAGCTCACGGACAAGTACGTGGCCGAGATCGATCACATGCTTGAGCGCAAAGAGCAGGAGATCATGGAGGTCTAGCGGCCCTTCAGCGGGACGCGACTCGCGTGGCGAAAACAGACGGTATCCTTCGCAGTGGGATTGAGAAGCTTCGGGCCGAGATCGCCCTCAAGAAGCTCGACAGGGAGCGCATTCCAGCGCACGTGGCGGTTATCATGGACGGCAACGGGCGTTGGGCCAAGCGGCGCGGCCTGCCCAGGATCGACGGCCACAAGGCGGGAGCCGATTCGCTGCGCTCTGTCGTCATAGGCTGCACCGACCTGGCCATCAGATACCTGACGGCCTACACTTTTT
Source organism: Slackia heliotrinireducens (assembly GCA_020723435.1). Taxonomy (GTDB): domain Bacteria; phylum Actinomycetota; class Aquicultoria; order DYIV01; family DYIV01; genus DYIV01. The sequence continues at coordinate 37,949 of DYIV01000009.1, forward strand.
CCTCCGAGAACTGGCAGCGACCCACCGACGAAGTGTCCGGTCTCATGGAGCTCTTTCGAGAGCAGCTCGAGCGGGAGATCGACGAGCTCGACGGGGAGCGCATTCGAGTTCGTGTTCTGGGCCGTCTCGATGAGGTGCCCGCCGAGACTAGGGCTTCGTTTGAGTCCGCGATGGAAAGAACGGCTCACCATGAGAGACTCCAGCTCATTCTGGCGCTAAACTACGGCGGACGCTTGGAGATCGCCGACGCGGCGCGACGTCTTGCGCAGGAGGCCGTCTCGGGCAGTCGAACCGTTGAGAGCATCGATGCCGACGCGGTAGCATCGCGTTTGTACGCCCCTGACGTGCCCGATCCGGATCTCGTAATCCGAACGGGGGGCAACCTCCGCATCAGCAACTACCTGTTGTGGCAGAGCGCGTACGCGGAGATGTGCGTCGTCGAGAAGTTGTGGCCAGACTTCCGGCGCAGCGACTTCTTCCGAGCACTGACGGAGTTTCAACATAGGGAGCGACGATTTGGACGCCTCACGAGCGAAGATTGACCAGAAGGCGCTCGCCAACCTGCGGTTGCGCGTAGTCGTCGCCATCGCCGGTATCGTCGCGATCCTTGGTGCGCTTCAGGCGGGACGAATGGCTTTCGCCGTCGTGATCGCCGCCATCTGCGGCCTGGCGCTGGGGGAGTTCTTCGCCTTGGCGCGCCAGCACCACTGCCGGCCGAACGAGGTGCTCGGCGTGGCGGTCGGCTGCGCCTTACCACTGGCCGCCGTGCTCTACAATCAGGCCGGCCTCGTCTTCGTCCTCGCGGCCGCCACTGTCCTGACGTTGCTGTGGTATCTCTCTTTCTCCGGCACGAACTTGACGGATATGGCCATGACGCTCTTCGGGACCGCATACGTCGGCCTACTGCTGAGCTTTCTCGTCCTTATTGACGGCTTGGGCAAGGGCACGCAATTGGTGCTGCTGGTCCTCGTCGGTACTTGGATCAATGACACCGTCGCCTACCTGGGCGGCGTGGCCCTCGGCAAGCGGAAGTTGGCGCCGGACGTGAGCCCGGGTAAGACCTGGGAGGGCACGATCATCGGCGCCGCCGCCACCGTGGGGGCGTTGGGTGCAATGGTCTTCGTCACGTACTTGGACACGGTCGAACGGATGATCCTCGGCGGCACCATCGCCGCGGCGGCCGTCATCGGGGATCTGGCTGAGTCACGCATAAAGCGAGAACTCGGCGTCAAGGACGCGGGAAGGCGGATTCCGGGCCACGGAGGCTTTCTCGATAGATTCGACAGCCTGCTCTTCGTCTCGCCGGCGAGCTACTACGTTCTGACCGCGCTCTTCAAGTTGAGGTAAGCATGAAGCGCATTGTGATACTCGGCGCCACGGGGTCCATCGGACGTCAAGCGCTCGAAATCGTCGACGCCTATCCCAAGGAATTCACTGTTGTCGGCTTAGCTGCCCACCGGAACGCGGAGCTGCTGATGCGACAGGCCACCAGATGGCGGCCGCGCTGCGTCGCGATTGTGGATGATGACGCCGCGGACAATCTGGCAACCGTCCTTCCGGCCGGGATTGACCTGCTCCGAGGAGCCGCCGGCGTCGCCGAGCTCGCGGCCCTTCCCGAAGCGGATCTCGTGCTCAATGGCATAGTCGGCTCGGCCGGCCTCGATTCGACCCTAGCCGCGCTTCGCGCGGGCAAGACCCTCGCACTCGCCAACAAGGAATCGCTCGTGGTCGGCGGCAAGATCGTTCTGGAGGAACTCGAGGCCGGAGCAGGGCGGTTGCTCCCCGTAGACAGCGAGCACAGCGCCCTCTTCCAATGCCTCATGGGTGAGGACTCCACCGCCGTGCGTCGCCTCGTCCTCACGGGCTCGGGCGGCCCTTTCCGCGGCCGAACACCGGAGCAATTGGGGCGGGTAACCGTCGATGAAGCGCTTGCCCATCCCACCTGGAACATGGGACCGAAGATCACGGTCGACTCAGCCACCCTGATGAACAAGGGGCTCGAGGTGATAGAGGCGCACTATCTTTTCGGCGTGGACTACGAGCGGATCGACGTGATGATTCATCCTCAGTCGATCGTTCATTCGCTGGTGGAGTTTGTCGATGGATCGGTCAAGGCACAGCTCGGGCTGCCCGACATGAGGCTGCCAATCCTTCTCGCCATGACCTATCCCGCGCGCCTCGCGACGGCGTTGCCTCAACTCGACCTCGCCCAAACGGGCGTCCTCACGTTTGAGGCCCCGGACGAGTCGGCGTTTCCCGCGCTGCGCCTTGCCTACGAGGCCGGCCGGCGGGGAAAGACATATCCGGCGGTTCTCAACGCCGCCAACGAAGTGGCCGTGGCCAGTTTCCTCGAGGGCGCAATCGGCTTTTGCGCCATCACTGACGTGATCGAGGAGACGCTCGGGCGTCACGCGGCGGTAGAGGTCACATCGGTGGAGGCCCTGCGCGACGCCGACACGTGGGCACGGAAGCACGCGGGCGAGGCGGTCCGAGACCGGGGAAGGAGGTAGGCCGCGAGGCCTATCCGGATGAGATGATTCTATACCTGTACATCTTTCTTGGAATAGCGGCCCTCGGGGTTCTGGTCTTCGTCCATGAGCTCGGCCACTTCCTGGCCGGCAAGGCGTTCAACGTCAAAGTGAATGAATTCATGATCGGTCTGCCCAGCCCCAAGCTGGCGAAGGTGCAGCGCGGAGAGACCACCTACGGCGTCACGATGCTGCCCTTTGGCGGATACGTCAAGTTCGCGGGCATGGACCCTACTGAAGAGTTGTCCCCCGAGGACGAGAGGCGCTCCTTCGACGCGCAGTCTTTCGGCAAGAGACTACTGATACTCGCGGCCGGCCCGACGTGCAACATGCTGCTGGCTGCCGTGCTGTTCGCCGGGGTCTTCATGTACGGGCTTCCGGCGCCCACCACCACCATTCAGACGGTTCTCAAGGGGTATCCGGCTCAGAAGATCGGTCTTGAGCGCGGCGACGAGGTCCTCAGCATCGAAGGCAAGAAGGTCGGATCGTGGCAGGAGATGATCGGCGTGCTCCACGCGTCGGCGGGCAAGCGGATAACCATCACCGTGAGACGAGACCGCGAGGTGCTTACGTTTCGGCCGACCCTCGTGCGACGAAACGGGAAGGGGTTTCTGGGCATAGGCCCCTCCTTCGTCGACAAGGGGTTCGGCTTCTTTCAGTCGATCTGGCTTGGCATCAAGGCCGCCGGCCTCATGGTCGTCAGCATCGCCGGGTTCCTGCTGGAGCTGCCGCGCCAGGCGGAGCTGTTGCAGCAGGCTCGCGGTCCGGTGGGCATCGTTCAAGAGAGCGTGAAGGCCGCTCGCAACGGCTTCCGCGACTTCGCCTGGCTGATGGGTGTCTTCAGCGTGAGCCTGGGCGTCTTCAATCTTATCCCGATACCGCCGCTGGACGGGGGCAAGGTCGCGTTGGCCGGGGTCGAGGGGCTGTTGCGCCGGAGGATACCGAAGAATACCGTCATCGCGATAAGCGCCGTGGGCGCGTCGCTCCTCGTCGTCCTGATGATCTACATCGTCGTGGCCGACATAGGGCGGCTCCTGCCGGGAGGGGCGGGCGGCTGATGGAGCGGGGAAGACGCACCACGCGGCAGGTAAGCGTCGGGAACGTGCGCATCGGGGGCGACGCCCGCATCGCGGTACAGTCGATGACCAATACCGATACTCGCGACGTGGACGCCACGCTGGCCCAGATAGACGAGCTGGTAGAGGTTGGATGCGAGATCGTTCGTGTCGGCATCAAGGACGGCGACTCCGTCGCCGCCTTCGGCAAGATCGCGGCGCGATCTGAGATTCCGGTTGTCGCCGACATCCACTACAGCGCCGACCTGGCGATTGCGGCCATCGAGGCCGGCGCGCACAAGGTGCGCATCAACCCGGGCAACATCGGCGCCGAGGCCCAGGTCAAGAGAATCGTCGACGCCGCCCGCGCGACCGGCGTGTCCATCCGCATCGGTGTCAACTCAGGCTCCCTGGCCGAGGCCTACCGCGAAGCAGATGCTCCCTTGTCCGACCGGCTCGTGGGCAGTGCGCGCCACTTCGTCGATCTGTTCGAGTCGTGGGACTTCCACGACATCGTCCTGTCGCTGAAAGCAACCTCGGTGACCGAAACGATCGCGGCCAACCGTGCCGTCTCGAGGCTCGTCGACTATCCGCTCCATCTCGGCATTACGGAGGCGGGCAGCACGTTCGCGGGCACGATCAAGTCTTCGGTAGGCATCGGGGTCCTCCTCGAGCAGGGGATCGGCGATACCATCCGAGTCTCCCTGACGGCCGACCCGGTGCAGGAGGTGCGCGTGGCCTTCGAGATCCTGCGAGCCCTTGGCCTTCGTCGTCGCGGAGTCGAGATCATCTCCTGCCCAACGTGCACGCGCTGCGAGATCGATCTCATGACCATCGCGCGCGAAGTGGAGGATCGACTG
>DYIV01000010.1:0-21649 GCA_020723435.1 Slackia heliotrinireducens
CCTTAGCCTTATTCTTCACTTCCGCCGCCACTTCGGCGAGGTCGACGTGGCTTTCGAACTCGCGCTGCTCGTTGGTGACCACTCCGATGGATATCGTCATGATCGGGTAGACCTGGAGGTTTCCCCGCCGATCCTTGATCCTTATGTGGCCCTGAGTTCGGTCTTTATCGGCATAGAGCAGCGGGATCTTCTCGTCGAAACGCTCGATGATATCGGCGCAATAGGATTCGGCGAATCCCGGCTGCGTGACGATGACGAAGTCGTCCCCGCCGATGTGGCCGAGAAGATCGGTGTTCTCTCTCTTGGCGCGCCGAAGGACCTGCTCGAGGATGGACGCCACCAGGAGAATCACGTCATCGCCGTGGGCGAATCCGTAGTAATCGTTGTAGGCCTTGAAATTGTCCAGGTCGATGTAGAGAACCGCGATGGTCGCCTCCTCGGCGAGCTTGCGGTCGATATAGCCATATATCTTGAAGTTGCCCGGCAGTCCCGACAGCGGGTTGATGGAGCGCTCCTCGCTCGCCCGCCGTATGTGCGCCTCGATGCGCGCGACGAGTTCCGCGACGTCGAAAGGCTTGGGCATGTAGTCGTCCACGCCGATGCGCAGGCCCTCCACGCGATGCGTCACGTCGGCGCGGGCCGAGACTACCAGGATCGGTACGTGGCTGATTCGAGGTATCTCGCGGATCTGCCGACATATCTCGAGGCCGTCGACGTCGGGAAGCATCGAGTCGAGCACGATCAAGTCCGGCGGGTTCTCCGTCGCGTGCACCATCGCCTCGGCGCCCGATTTCACCACGTCGGCCCGGTAGCCCTCGCGCGAAAGGATCTCCCGCAGCAGCTCCCCCATGTGCTCTTCATCTTCGACTATCAGGATCCTGTCCACTCCGGTTCCTTCCGCCGCGGGGCCGTACCCAATCTACACCGTTCGCGTTGGGGACGATAGCCCGACCGACGATCGCAGACCCGCGACTTCCTCATCCGTCAGATGCCGCGAGCGGCCGCTCGGCAGATCGCCCAGCCTCACCTCTCCGAACGCCACTCGCCTTAACGTCACGACAGGATGGCCGACTTTCTGACACATTCTGCGAATCTCCCGCTTCTTGCCTTCGCGTATGCCTATCCGAAGGACCGTCGTGTCGATTCTCTCCCTCAACACCTGGACCTCAGCGGGAGCCGTAGGGCCGTCCTCCAGCACGACGCCCTTCTGGAGCTGCAGAATCTTGTCCCAGCCGGCCTTGCCGCGCACCTCGGCTTCGTAGAGTTTCAGCACGCCGTAGCGAGGATGTGTCAGGCGGTACGTGAGCTCTCCGTCGTTGGAGATGATGAGGAGGCCTTCGGAATCCTGGTCGAGTCTGCCCACGGGGAAGAGCCCCGGGTCCTTCGAAAAGTCGACGAGGTCCTTGACGGTCGGGCGGCCGAACGGGTCCGACAGAGTCGTGATGTAGCCCCGCGGCTTATTCAGCGCCAGGTAGGTCTTCTCTCCACGAATGGCCAGCGGCTTCCTGTTGACTTCGATCGAGTCACGTTCCGGATCGACTTTGGTGCCAAGCTGCGTGACGCGCTGACCGTTGACTGTCACCACGCCCCGAACAATCAGCTCTTCGCAACGACGCCGCGATGCGATGCCGGCGCGCGCCATCACTTTCTGCAGCCTCTCAGGCGCCATCCTCACCCATGCCTTCCTCCAGAAACGCGCGTGTGTCGAATCCGTCCGTCTTCGTCTCCTCGCCATCTGATGCATCCGACCCGGCGTCCCTCGGTATGTCCAATTCCTCCCCCTCTTCCGGACGGCTTATTCCGAGACCCTGCTCGATCTGCCGCCTTGTCCGGTCGTCGGGCGCGAATTCCTCCAGGGGCGGCAGATCCCGCAGGTTCCTCAGTCCGAAGCGTTCCAGAAACGTCTTCGTCGTTCCGTAGAGGATGGGATTGCCCGGGCTGCGATCTCGGCCGACCGGTCGTATCAGGTGCTTCTCAACCAGCGAGCTGATGACGCCCTCACTGTTGACGCCTCGCACCGCGTTGATCGCCAACCGCGTAACCGGTTGCTTGTAGGCCACGATGGCGAGCGCCTCCAACGACGCCTGAGAGAGCCGCCGGGTGTCCCACATCTGAATCATCTTTTCGATGTAGGGGGCGTAGGCCGGATGCGAGTAGAGGCGGTAGCCGCCGGCCACCTCCTTGAGTTGGAAGCCCCTATCGTTCTCTTCGTACTCGGCGGCCAGCTCGGCCAGAACCTTCTTGACGCGCTTGGGCTGCTCGTCGACGATCTCGGCAATCCGCTCCGCCGGCAGCGGGTCGTCACTGACGAACAGCAGAGCCTCGACCAGACCGGGCAGCGACTCCAGAGAGGCAAGCGAGTCGATCTGCGCCTCAAGAGGAGCGTCACGCTTCTTCTTCGGGGTCACTACGACGCCTTTCTGTTCCGCGGCCAGATAGTGATCTCGCCGAACGTCTCGTCCTGTTGCAGCTGGACCTCGCCGCGCTTGTACAGTTCGAGGATGGCCAGAAACGTCGCCACGATCATCGATACGCCATCCGCATCTGCAACGAGCGCGGAGAATGTAGTCGTCCTTGAGGAGCTGATTGAGTCGGCCAGCTCGCGTATGCGCTCATCGAGACTGATCGGCAGAGCGGCAATGTGAGCCGCTTCAACTATCTCGACGTCGCTGATGATCAGGACACTCGCCAGCACCTGTGCCAGCTGTTGTAGTGTGACGCCCTCAAGGAAATCCGGCAGGAGCTGTGCGAAGGTGGGCTCCAGTCCGGCTTCGCGCGGGTGCAGCTTGGAGACCGACTCGTATCGGGCCGAAAGCTCCAGAGCCGCGTTCTTGAACTTCTTGAACTCCAGCAGCCGCGCGACGAGCACCTCGCGTGCTTCGTCGGGGGACAGCTCGTCGTCGACAACCGGCTCTTCCTCTGCCGGAAACAGACCTGAGGCCTTGATCTCCAGAAGCGTCGCCGCTACGAGCAGGAACTCGCTCGCCACATCGAGATCCAGCTCGCTCATCCGCTCCAGGTAGGCCAGGTACTCATCGGCGATCGACGCCACACTGATGTCATAGATGTCGACCTTGCGCCGCGAGATGAGGTGCAGCAGAAGATCGAACGGCCCTTCGAAGCCCTCAACCTTGACTCTGTAGGCCACCTACTCCACCTTCATGAGCTTGCGAACCGTGTGCATGGCCTCCTCGGCGATGGGACGCACCTTGGCGGCCCCCTCCGCCAATGTCTGGTCAACCAGGCCGGCCACACCTCCAAGCTCGGCTCGACGCGTCTGGAAATCGGCGAGCGAGGCGCTAGTTCGCTCCGCGAGCCCGAGCTTGTGTTCGACGCATCCCAGCGTCCCGGCGCGACACTCCTTGTCGATCTTGGCGAGTTCCTCCGCCGAAGCGTAGGCCTTGTCGAGTTCGAACACCGAGCAGATGTCCGGATCTCCCGGATCGTCTTTGCGAATCTTGGCTGGGTCGGTAATCATCTGCCGAACCTTCTTGGCCACATCATCCTTCTCGTCGGTCAGAAAGATGGCGTTGTCATAGCTTTTACTCATCTTTCTGCCGTCGGTGCCTGGAACCTTCTTGGCGTGTGATACCAGCGCCTGCGGCTCGATGAGGTAGTCGCCGTAGAAGTGCGTGAACCTGCGGACGATCTCGCGCGCCAACTCCAGATGGGGCAGCTGGTCCTCGCCCACCGGCACGACGTCGGCACCCATGATGACGATGTCGGCGCATTGCAGGACGGGATAGCCGAGGAAGCCGTAGGTCGAAAGGTCCTTCGTCGTGACCTGTTCCTGCTGCTCCTTATAGGTGGGATTGCGCTGCAGCCATCCGAGCGGCGTGATCATCGAAAGGTACAGGTGCAGCTCGGCCACTTCCGGCAGGTCGGACTGGCGATAGATGTTGCACTTGTCGGGATCGATGCCTGCGGCCAGCCAATCGAGGATCATCTCCTCGACGTTGGCGAGCAGCTGCGACGTGTCGGCGTAGTCGCTGGTCAGCGCGTGCCAATCGGCAATGAAAAAGTAGCTCTCATACTCCGCCTGGTACTTGAGCATGTTGAGGAGGTTGCCGTGCCAATGGCCCAGATGGAGCCGGCCCGTCGGCCGGTATCCGGTGAGCATGCGCTTCTTCGACGTGTCCTTGACCTCTGTCACCACTGTCTCTCGACGTTGCTCGGGGTCACAAAACGCGACAGATTATAGCACAAGCCGGAGTCTACCCCGGGACCGTCCGGCGAAGCCTAGAAGAGGGGGGTCTGGCCCAGCAGCAGCGTCAGGATGGGGTTGATCACCGCGAAGATCGCGCCGAAGACCAGCCGGTTGATCGAGGGCACGAGAATGATCAGGAAGACGATGAGGATGCCGTAGCGCTCGAATTGGCGGTAGTAGTACATCCCCTTGTCCGACAGGAAGAGGGGCAGAACGCGGGACCCGTCCATCGGCGGGATGGGCAGCATGTTGAAGATCGCTAGGACGACGTTTATCTCGACGAAGAGGACGAGAACGTAGGCGGCGGCGGAAGCGCCCAGCCCCTGCAGGCCGACCGCGGCCACCGAGATTCCGAGAAGTCTTACCGCGAGTCCGCCCGCCGCCGCCGCAACCAGGTTCGATGCCGGTCCCGCCAGACCCGTCAGGAACATGCCCATCTTGTGGTCGCGGAAGTAGCGCGGATTGACCGGTACGGGCTTGGCGTAGCCGAACGGCGGAACGCCTGAGATGGCGAGAAGCAGCGGTAAGATGACCGTGCCGAAGGGATCGATGTGGCGGAGCGGATTGAGTGACAGACGCCCCTGCGACTCGGCCGTAGGATCTCCGAGAATACGCGCCGCCTGCCCGTGGCTTACCTCATGGATGGTGATACAGAAGAGCACAATCCCGATCTGAATGGCGATCGGCAGCACTTGGTTGATGGCGTATTCCACTAGACGGTCACGTCGACTTCCACTTCTCGATCTGCTCCAGCAAGAAACGCTCCTCATCATGCTTGCTGGGCACCCGACCGTCAAGCTTGGCGACCTGCAGCGCGTGGAGTATCCGGCCGAAGTGCGGACCGGGCGGCAGACCGAGCCTTGCCAGGTCCTTTCCGGTCAAGTGCGGCTTCGCGCCCTTCAACTCCATCAGGTAGTGCTCCACCCGGCGAGATTGCGTCTCATCCCACGAGGTGGCCTCGACGTACACGAGCGCCTCCGGTCTCAGATCGTGCAACAGGAAGTATAGGGTGCTCGCTCGCATCGCCGCGGGCGAGGCAAGCCTCTTCAGCAGTCTGGGAGCGTCGAGAATCCCCTGCTGAAGCAGGGCCGTATCCCCCTTTCGAAGACGCATCCGCGCACCCCAGCTGTCGATCTCCTTCCGTCGCAGCGAGCGCAACATCCCCATCAGCAGGATGACCCAGCGCCGAGGGCGCGCCGAGAAATAGACGTCCAGACGTCGCAGCACGTCGTCTACGTTGGCAAACGTCCGAGCCAGCTCGTCGTCGGCGACTATCTTCGGATGGATCCCCTTCAGCGCACCCAGTTCGTCCAGGCGCTCAGCGGCCGCGAATGCCGACTCCTCCGAAAGGATCGCGATGAGCTCCTCACGTATTCGAACGTCGGTGAGATGCTCGACCATGCCCATCTCGATGGCCTGCCGCGCCAGCTCCTCCGTGTGCCCGTCCATGAAGAACCCATAGCGCCGGCCGAATCGCACCGCCCGGTATATCCTCGTGGGATCCTCAACGAAACTGAGGTTGTGCAGCACTCTTATCTTCTTGTGAGTCAGGTCGCGCAGGCCGCCGAAGAAGTCGAGCAGTTCGCCTCGGTGTGGCGTATCGAGCGCGATCGCCATTGAGTTGATCGAGAAATCGCGGCGCGCGAGATCCTCTCGTATCGATGACCTCTCCACCTCTGGCAGAGCCGCGGGGCGGTCGTAGAACTCCCTGCGCGCGGAGGCGACATCGAGATGGAAGTCGCCGGGCAGGACGGCCACGGCCGTGCCGAACTTGGCGTGAGCCCGGACCCTCCCGCCGGGTCGCGCCACCAGCTCCTTGGCGAGCCCGATCCCGTCTCCTTCGACGACTACGTCGACGTCGAGGTTGGCCACGCCCAGAAGAAGGTCCCTAACCACGCCGCCGACGAGATAGGCGCGCACTCCCCTCCTCTCGGCAATCTCGCCGACCTCGCGTAGCACGCGTTGCACCTCACCCGGCAGGAGCTCGCGGGCCAGCTCCATGACGTGGCGGGCGCCGAATCGGTCCTCATCCGTCTCCTTAACGACCCCGCGCACGTACTCGCTGCCGTGCATGGCTCTGAGAAGATCTGTCCGCGTGACGATGCCGATCGTCGTTCCATCCTCTACGACCGGCAGCCGCCCAATCGACTCATCAGACAGGAGGGACTGAATCTCGTGCAAGGACTCCCCGCCTTCGATCGTGACGACTTTGCGCGACATGAACCCTTTCACAGGCGCGTGCGCCAGACCGTGATGCACGGCCTTGTCGACGTCCCGGCGGCCTATCATGCCGACGACGCGGCCTTGTGAGACTACCGGCAGACCCTCGTAGCCGTAGCGAATCATCATCTCGTTCGCCTCGGATATCTTCGTCTGCTCGTCAATGTCGACGACGGGCGCAGACATGATGTCGCGGGCCGTCACCGGCGCGCCGACGTGCGCCTCAAGCTCGGCGATCAGCTCCTTCTCAACCGCCGCGATCTTGGCCTTCTTGACCTTCGCCGAGGCCGCCTGAGGGTGTCCCCCACCCTCGAAGGCGGCGAGCACCTCACCGGCGTTCACGTCAGCCGACTTGGAGCGCCCAATGATGTGCACGCGATCGGCCATTTGGATCAGTGCAAAGACAACTTCGACGTCGAGCATGGCCGTGAGGCGATTGGGCAACATCGCGGCGCCGTCGACGTATTCGTCCACCTTCGCGTGGGCGACTAGGACGTCCACGCCATGAACGTCTATATGATGCGCGCTGCCGAGAAACTGTTTGAGCACGTCCATCAGCTGACCTGTGACCAAGCCGCGGCTCAAGAAACGATCGACCACGTCGACGTTGACACCCGTGGTCATGAGGTAGGCGAGCGCTTCGGCGTCCTCCGGCGTAGTGGTCGGATACGTCAGCGAGCCGGTATCCTCGTGTATCCCGAGCGCGAAGAGCGTCGCTTCCAGGGGCGTTATGGACAGCTGCCGGCGACGAATCGCTTCGATCATGATCGTCGTAGTCGCGCCCGTCTCCCGGGAGAAGTCACGTGTTGCGCCCACGTCCTCATTTGTTGGGGGATGGTGGTCGAAGGTGAAGACACTCACGCCTTTGCGGCGCGCCAAGTCGCACAGCTCGCCCAGCCGCTCCGGGATGCGCGTATCGACCATGATGAGCCGAGCGACCTCCGCCTGGTCGACACTGCGCAGGTCAACGAAGTCCAGCACCTCGCCGTGGAGCGCGTAGAACTCGCGAATGTTGCGGTTCTGGGAGCCAAGGTAGACCATCTTCGCCTCGGGATAGAGCTTCTTGGCGGCCACCATGGAGGCGAAGCAGTCGAAGTCCGGGTTGACGTGGCCGGCGATAACGTCCATGCAGACAGGGTACTCGCACGGTCAGAGGGCGTAAAGCGGAACCGAGGCCGGCCGGAATGCGGCCGGTCGGGGTTTCTCCGGTCCAACGAACGCGGAGGGCCCTACGTGTCGCGCACCCTCTTGCGCCCAACAAGGGCCCACAGGCCGCAGGCGGCCGACGCCCCGAGCGTGTCGATGAACCAGTCGAGGACATCGGGCTGGCGCGTAGGCACGAAGGCCTGGTGGATTTCGTCGGAGACGCCGTAGAGCGAGGCGACAACGAGCGCCACCGCGAGCGCCGTCGACGGGCGCATAGGGGTCGACGTGCGCAGCGCGACGCAGAGCAGAGTGCCCAAGACGAGGTACTCCGTGAAGTGCGCGACATAGGTCATTGGGCTCCAGACGGTTACTCCCGTCTTGGAGGACATGTAGAAGATGACGCCCATCCACCCCGCAACACAGGCCCAGGAGGCGATCGGAGCGAGGCGGTTCGTCACTATCGTCTCGGATGAAGATTGGGTCGGCCACATGACGGCCAGTTTAGCACGACGCTCCCTGCTACTCGATGACGTCGAGCAGGAGCGGGCGGCCTGTCGGCGCCTCGGGTTGAATCGAGTAGGCCGCCTCAACCAAGCGCGCGGCGTTCTCCAGCGTCTCTTCTCGCGACGTGTGCAGCACCGCCAGAGCCTCCCCCTTCTCGACCGTCTGACCCACCTTTCGTTCGAGTGTGATCCCGGCCGCCGGATCTACGGCATCCCCGGCGCGCATTCGCCCCGCACCGAGCTCTCGCGCCGCGCAGCCGACGGCCTCGGCCTCAATCGCGGCCACGACGCCGCCCGACGGTGAGGTTACTTCACTCAAGAACTTCGCGCGCGGCAGGAACCCATCCGGTTCCGTCGCCGCCTGAGCGTCTCCGCCCTGCGCTTCGATCATCTCCGCGAGCTTCTTCCGAGCAGCTCCATCGTCCAACACCTCGGTCGCCCGGCGTTTCGCCGCCTCGATGCCCGCCTCGCCCGCCATCGCCAGCATTCTCGCCGCAAGCGCTATCGACAGCTCCCGCACGTCGTCGGGGCCCGTGCCGGACAGCACGTCGACGGCCTCCGCCACTTCGAGCGCGTTGCCCACGGCCCGGCCGAGGGGCTGGTCCATATCGCTGACGAGGGCAGTCGCCTTCAACCCAAGCCCGCGGGCCACCTCCACAAGACAAACCGCAAGCTCACGCGCCGCATCTAGGGTCTTCATGAATGCCCCCGACCCGGCCTTCACGTCGAGAACGACCCCGTCGGGCCCGCCCGCGACCTTCTTGCTCACGACGCTGGCCGCAATCAGCGGGATCGAAGCGACCGTCCCGGTCACGTCTCGCAGCGCGTAGAGCTTCTTGTCGGCGGGAACCATCTCGCCGCTCTGTCCGGCGACGACCAGGCCGATGCGCCCCGCCTGTTCGACAATCGCCGCCGGCGAGAGGATCGTGCGCAGTCCCGGGACGGATTCGAGCTTGTCGAGTGTTCCCCCGGTGTGGCCGAGCCCTCGGCCGGACAGCTTCGCGACGGTCACCCCGGCGGCAGCGGCGATCGGAGCCGCAACTAGCGTCGTCTTGTCCCCCACCCCACCGGTGGAATGCTTGTCCACCTTCGGCCCCGGGACATCGGACAAGTCGAGCTTCCGGCCCGACGCGACCAGAGCCTCCGTCAGATCGACGGTTTCGCGAAGGTCCATCCCACGCAGGCAGATCGCCATGAGTAGAGCGCTCATTTGGTAATCGGGTATTCGCCCTGCCGTGAAGCCCTGTACGGCGTGGTGGATCTGCTCGCGCGACAGCCGCAGTCCCTCGCGCTTGGCGCTGATGATGGAGAGGATGTCCACAGCCCGGCGGCTACGGCCCGGCCGGGATGGTGAGTACCCGTGTTGTGGCCGGCCCGTTGGAGACGTCGCCCTTGAAGATGGCCCGCAGCTCCTGAGAGCCACCGGTCGGCACGTAGGTGACTTCGTAGCGCCCGAAGCGATCGGTGGTCGCAGTGCCGGCCGTCGTCCATCCGATGCCGACGCGGCGCAAGACCGTCACGCGCGCTCCCGAGTAGTACGGCAGCAGCGTACCGAAGACCGTGAGCGGATCGCCGGGAGTCGCGACCGTTGCGGTCGACTCCAGGCTCAACGCCGTCTCACGGCCGCGACTCGGCACGTCGACAAACTCCGTGAACAGCTCCGAAGACAGCTTCACCCATCTGCTCTTCAAAGACGTCCAGCTGTAGAAGCTGGCGCCCTGTGCGCCCTCCGTACGGCTCGCCTGCACTTCGTTGGACAGCTCCGTCCAGTTGTTGCGGCACATGTACGAGGCGATCCCGGGATAGACGAATCTGCCGCGGCGCCGCGCCGCGAAATCGCGCGCCAGAGTGTCCCATTTCGGTATGCCCTTCATGTCCCAGAAGATCGTCGGGGCAAGGAAGTCGACGATGCCCGCGCTCAGCCATCCCTGGGAGTCCTGGTAATAATCGACCGCACCCGTCTTGACACCGGGCCATCGCCACCGGTTGACGAAGATCCCCCGACACGCGGCGGAGACCTGAATCGTCGGATCGATATCCTTCACGTCGACGTAGACTTCCCGTACCAGCGCGCTGACCTGCCGGCGCTGCCACAAAGCCCACGAAAGGCTGCGCCCGTCGTGAGTCGCCTTGTATTGCGCATTCGCGGCCGCGTAGTTTGCCGTGCTCGACTCGTCCCAGGAGTATGCCTTGCCGGGATACTGAACCTTGTCGAGATGGATTCCGTCGATATCGTAATTGCCCGCCAAATAGCTTGCGATGCCGCGTACGTGTGTCCGGATGGCCGGCTTGCCCGGCGACGCCCAGAGATAGCTACGGTTGAGACCCTGATGCCTATGGTACCAGCGGTTCTTGTATCGGAAACGTGTCGCGACACGCCAGCTCGAGCCCTTGTGGTACAGGTGCAGAGGGGTCGTCCGAGGCGGCGCCTTGCGTCCGTACCAGATCGGGTAGACATTCATCCACGCGTGCAGTTCGAGGCCGTACCAATGGGCCCACGTGATCGCGTAGGCCAGCGGGTCCCAGCCCGGATCCTTGCCGAGCGTTCCAGTCGGATTGCTCTTGGTGGCGGTCAGGCGCGCCGCCCACGGTTCGGCCCACGCGGTCGTCGTCGGGCAGTCGTAGTAGGCATCGCCCTGCCCTCTCACCTGGAAATAGACGATGTTGAGGTTGCCCTCCCAGGCGCTGCGCATGATCCGGCGTATGTCGGCCTTTGAGCGGTATTCGAATCGAGAGACCCAAACCGCGCGTCCCTCAGCGGGCATCGTGCTCTTGACGACGCGAATACGCTTTGGACCGACGGAATTGCTCAAGTGCGTTCCGTCCGGCGCGCTCGTCAGCGCGCGAACGTAGTAGGTGCCGGTCGTCCGGGGCTTGAAGAGGCCACCCTTGAATCTGCCCCGACGATCGGTGCGTGACTTGAAAAGCGTGGTCCAAGCGCTCCCCTGCTTCAGTTGGATGTGCACCAGACGGCGATAGTGGGCCGGCCACAGGACGCCGAACAAGCGCACGCGACGGCCGACCGCCGGGGAGTACTCCGTCGACCAGAACCGGATGCGCACTCTCGTCCTCACAAGGACCGTGGGACTGACGTCTCTAATGCGCCCCGCCCTGTCCCGCCACACCGCGCGGTAGGCCGTGAGCGTGGCGGGCGCCACTTTGAGCACGTACTTCGCATACGTCGTGTTGTATGTCATCCGGCCGATCGTCTTCCATCTGCGGCCGTTCGTCGTGGCGCGAACGTAGATGTAGCGTCCTTGGTTGGTGGTGCGCGGCACCGTCTCCGAACTGAGCGCCACTTTCTGCCCGGCCGTGACCGTGCTCAGAGCCGAGCGCAAGGTGATGACAGAGGACGACGCGCGCTGCGCGCCCTCGAAGGCGTGCGCCTCAGCGCCCGCCCCGAACCACACCAAGGCGGCCGCGATGACGACCACGCTGAGATGAAGGCGGGTTCTTGTGGGGAATTTCGTTACGTCACACATCGCGCACGAGCGTCCGTCGATCGGGACCTTCCACCAGGGCGCGCTTCAGCCGTGTGCCAGCGGTCAAACGTGCCTACCTGGATTGTAGCATGAGTGCGGCGATGCGTCAGGAGCGGGACGGCGGGTAGTAATGCACGCGTCGGCGCGGGTAGTTGACACCGGATGAGCGTGGAGCACCGAATTCCCCGGCCATGGCCGGGTGGGAGAGGTTCCGGCTGCCGTCTCCGTTGCCGTCGGCGGCGTTCCCTTCAGGCTCGGCGGCCTCGCGCTGGGCCCCGCTCTCCTCGACCCGCTCGCTCTCGCGCCACGCCTCCGGCTCGGTCTCGTTCTCTTCAACCCACTCGCTCTCCTCCGGCAGAGCCGGCTCCGCCTCGTCGCTCATCTGCTCCGACCCCTCTGCGACGCCGGGCCCGGCGACGATCGGTTCGTCCAGCGCGCCGACGTGCTCCTTGATCTTGATCGGCAGGTCCTCGCGCTGAACGAGGAGGATGAACTGTGTCTGGTTGTCACTCATCGACAGTATCTTCAGTATCTTGCCCTCAAACGACGATTTATATGTCTTCGCCTCCGTGACGATGCTCGCCGTCTTGCTGACGTAGGGGATCGTCGCCGTATAGTCGAACGCCGTTACAATCTCAATGGGCCCCTGGCTCTCATGAAGCCTCCAGCTGTCGGCTCTGATCCTCCCATTGACCGTGAGAAAGCATTGCATCGCCATCCAGCACGTGAGCTCCATCGCCTGCTCTCGGAAGACCTGCTCCCCGTAGATCGTAGTCGTGTTGCGGCCCATGTTCTTCGACAGGTAGAGGGCTTGATCGGCCTTCTCGACCAGGTCCTCCCGAATCGCAGCCATCCTGGGATACTCGGCGATCCCGATCGAGAAGGTCGGGCGGAGAACGTTCTCCAGACCCGAGAAATCGAATGCCTCGAGGTCGGCGGCGGCCTTGTTCATGAGTTGCCGTGCCCCCTCCGCGTCGGTTCCAGGGAGGATGACGCAGAACTCGTCGCCGCCGTAGCGGACGACATCCCCCTTGGCGCCTATCACCGAGCGCAGGATTCCGGCGACGTCTTTGAGCACGCGGTCTCCCGCCTGGTGGCCCTTTGTATCGTTCACTTGCTTGAATCGATCCAGGTCGATCATGCAAAAGGCAAGAGGGGCCTTGGACTGGTCGGCCGCCTCGATGCGCGCCGGCAACGAGACCTCCAGGTGCTCCCGTCTGAAGAGTCCGGTCAGCGAGTCTATCGAACCGACCGGCTGCCCCTGTGGCGCCCCCGGCCCCGTCGTTATCATCGAGCCGGTTGTAACCGAAGCGGTCTCGACGTCGGCGCCGGTCTTGTTACCCTGGGCGAACATGGTGACCGAGACAGCCGCGAACGCCACGCCAAGACCGAGGGCGGCTCTCAGCCCCAGGTCGGAGATACCGCCGGGCAGCGATTCGTGTATCGACCCAACTACGAGAGCGCACATGAACAGACCCGTCGTGGCCGTCGCGAACACGATGATGATGTTACGCCAGCGCTTCTCCGCCGAGGCGCCCACCAACGCGCTTGCGATGCCCCAGACCAGCGGCTGCACGATGAGTGCCCCCGACGTGATCGCCGTCCTGGCGAACTGCGTCAGCACGTTGACGGCATCCGTCCCCGACACCTTCATAGCCACCCACGACCAGTCGGTTATTCCGGGCAACGCCCCTTTTGGAATGGTCCATAACCGTTTTGCCCCATTAGTGTAGAGCGACCCGATCGACTGCCTGCCCATCAGAAGCCCCATCACTTCCACGAGAATGGCTCCGCAGAATCCCAGAGCGAAACCGCTGCCGCTGGCCAAATAGAAGCCCGCCAGAAGCGGAAACGCCCATTCGAGCCGGTAGTGTATGCCGATCATCAGGAATCCGAGCATGAAGAAGGCCCGGCCGTCGACCAGCGACAAGTACTGGAAAGAGAAGACGGCGATCACCGCGAAGGCGATGCCGACGATCGGTGAAGAGTAGAAGATGGGAAAGCCGATCGCCAGCAGGCTCAGCAGGATTCCCCCGGCCAGGCTGAGCGAAGACAGCAGCAGTATGCCTACGAGCAGGACGAATTCGATCCCGATGTTGTAACTGGGCAGTTGCCGCAACGCGACGAAGGTGACCGCCGTCACGCCAGCTGCCCGGGCCCATCGGTACATGTCCTCCTCGGACTGTATGCGAGTGTTGGCGATGAACCCCGTTTGCACGTCCCCTCCCGGATGCCGCGGCATGGGACTTCAGTGCCCGTTTGTTACTTCGGCTTCGACCCGGCGGCGCTTGAGGACAATTGGCCGCGCGACGTGCAAGAAGTCCTACTCGCGTCCACTCAGCCCCATAGTGCGCAGGAAGCTGCTGCCCTGTGTCTCGCAGGCCACTCCCAGGTAGTCCGCCACGGTCTTCCCGGCGTCCGCGAATGACTTGCGCACCCCCAGCCTGGCGCCCCGCACAAGCCTCTTGTTGTATGCCAAGAGCGGCACGTACTCCCGCGAGTGATCGGTGCCCGGCATCGTCGGGTCGCACCCGTGATCGGCAGTGACAATCAGCAGATCTGAGGGCTTCATATGTCCGATGAGCTGCGGGATCCGACCGTCAACCTCGACAAGACCCTGAGCGTAGGCCTCAGCGTCGTTGCGGTGACCCCATAACATGTCGAAGTCGACCAAGTTGACGAGAATCACACCCGGACCGGCCTTGCGGATCAGCTTGACCGTGTGGTCGAGGCAGTCCATGTTGCCCTCGCCGTGGATTGACTCGGCGATTCCCCTCATGGCGAATATCTCTCCGACCTTCCCGACGGCCCAGACGCCGAGCCCGGCCTCCTGAACGTAGTCGAGCACCGTGCGGCCCGGGGGCGCCACGGAGAAGTCGCGACGGCGAGCGGTGCGCCGGAAGTCACCCGGCCTGCCAACGAAGGGCCGCGCGATGACCCGCGCAACACTGTGCTTGCCCTTGAGCAGCTCACGGGCGGTCGCGCAAATGTGATACAGCTCGTGAACCGAGACGACCTCCTCGTGCGCGGCGATTTGGAAGACGCTGTCGGCCGAGGTGTACACGATCGGATAGCCGGTACGCAGGTGTTCGACGCCAAGGTCGTTGATGATCTGCGTGCCCGATGCCGGCTTGTTGCCGAGCACCCGCCGTCCGATGCGCCTCTGCAGCGTCTCGATTATGACCTTCGGGAAGCCGCGCGGATACGTTGGGAATGGCTTTGGCGAGACGACGCCCATGAGCTCCCAATGGCCGATGATCGTGTCCTTGCCAGCCGAGACTTCGCGCATCTTGCCGAAGCAGGCCCGGGGGGACCTCGACGGCGGAACCCCTTCGACGGATATGATGTTGCCCATCCCCAGAGCGCCGAGATTCGGAAGGCTCAGGCCGCCGACCGCCCTGGCCGTGTTGGCCAGCGTGTTCGCGCCCTTGTCCCCGTAGTCGCCCGCGTCCGGTAGCGCTCCCACGCCGACGCTGTCGAGAACGACCACGATTGCCCGTCTTCTGGAAGCCATCTTTCTCCCCTGCGGGACCGCCCGCATCTCGCCTGGCCGCCGGTCACCGCGCCCTGGTGGGTGCTCAAACCCCCCACGGCCATCTTCTCCGCGGGGGGTGCCGTAGAACATCTCCCTGCCGTCGAGGCTTCGACAAGAGACCGCCCATATCCTCGTGGCGCCGCCTCGTGCCCGCTTCACCCGACAGGATTCGGTGGCACCGCCGTGGTCGAGTGACGACCCGGCCCCTACCCTCGCGGATGCGCCTTCTTGTAGACTTCGCGCAGCCGCCGCCTGCTCACGTGTGTGTAGATCTGGGTCGTGCCGATGTCGGCGTGTCCGAGCATCTCCTGCACCGCCCGCAGATCGGCTCCGCCCTCAAGCAAATGAGTCGCGAATGAGTGACGCAGGGTGTGCGGATGGGCCGCCTGCAGGCCCGCTCGCGCCGTGTAGGCCTTGATCAGCTTCCACGCGCCCTTCCTGCCGAGACGGGAGCCCCTTAGGTTCAGGAAGAGGGCGGAGTCGTTGCGGCGGCGGGCCGATTGCTTTCGTCCGCCGTTCACGTAGGCGAGCAGCGCCTCAGAGGCGGCCCCGCCAACCGGCACGACGCGCTCCTTGGACCCCTTCCCCAGGACTCGTACGAAACCGCGCTTGAAATCGACATCCTCCAGGTCCAACGCGAGCGCTTCCGAAACACGGAGCCCGCACCCGTAGAGGATCTCGAGGAGCGCTCGATCGCGTTGTCCCGCGGCGTCGGATGCCATTGGCTGCTCCAGCAGCCGCGTGACCTCATCCACGCTCAAAACGTCCGGCACTCGCCTGGGCTTCTTCGGGGTCGGGAGCAGCTCGGTTGGGAGGCGACTCGACAGACCCTCTCTCGCCAAGAACTTGTGGAACGTCTTGATCGCGGCGACCTTCCGCGCGACCGTGCTCGCCGCGTACCCCTTTGCCCACTGCCGCTGAAGAAAGGCCGTGATGTCATCGTGGGTGACATCGTCGGGCCCACCTCGACCGAGCGACTCGACAAAACTCGCGTAGTCGGTCAAGTCGCGCCGGTAGGCGCTGAGCGTGTTCGGCGACAGCCCGCGCTCCGCCGACGCATAGGATACGAATTCCCGCAGCGCCTCCTCCAATGAGACGGAAGCCACGCCGTTCAGGCCTCGAGATACAGGGCGGCAAGGAGTATCCCGACGATCGTCTTGCCATCCTCGAACCGCCCCTCACGCGCCGACTGGATCGCCTCGCTCAGCGCCATTCGCACGACGCGGAGCCCCTGCTCTTCATCGTCATCGAGGCTGCTGGCGCCCACCTCGCAATCGGTGGCCAGGTACAGGTGGAAGCGCTCGTCGCTGTAGCCCGGGGTCGTGTAGAACTCGCCGATCTTCGTCCACATCTTCGGCACGGCGCCTGTCTCCTCTTTGAGCTCTCGCGCCGCGCAGCTTGCCGGGCCCTCTCCCTTGTCGAGCTTTCCCGCCGGAATCTCGACCAAGAACCTGTGCGCGGGATGACGATACTGGCTGACGAGGAGCACTTCCTCCTCCTCGGTGAGGGCCACGATCCCCACCGCGCCCGGGTGGTGAACGACCTCCCGCTCACGAGTCTGCCCATCCGGTAGGCGCAGCATGTCCAGATCGACGCTGAAGACCTCGCCGGTGAACTGCCGCTGTGACTCGATTACCTGGTAGTCATCCTCCATTACTTGCTCGTCTCCTTAGATCGGCTCTTCAGCGCGTAGATCGCGGCGGCGCCGGCCGTTAAGAAGTACTCCGGCTCCTGCTCGGCGGTCCTCCCCATCGTGGTGACCGCGATGCCTGCGTCATCGAGCGCACGAAGCGTGACGTCGTTGTCGATCACAACTACGTCATGCTTGTCGAAGATGCCTGCTTCGTGAAGCTGCGAAGCGACCAGCTCCGCGCGAGTGTCACGAATCGAGGCGACCACCACCGTGGCCCGCGCGAGGGCTACGGTTCCAAGCGCGGTAACCGTATGATGGCTCAACCCGTGGTGCCGTCTTCTTACATCAGCAAAGAAGATGCGCGGTATGGCCACAGGGTGACCCTCGAGCGCACCAACCGCATTGACCAGCTGGCCGTGCTCGACTCCAGTGTGACCGAGTCGTGTGGCGGTGCCTACTATCCCCGGACCCATGAGCGCGACGATCAGGTCCGCCCGCGCGACGTACTTCGCCGCAACCAGCCCGGAATAGACGTTGATGGCCTCGTAGTCCCCTCCGAACGTGTTGCCCGTCGTGATCGTCACGTCGAGGAGCCCCTTGGCCTTCAATTCCTTGACGAGGGAGCTGATAGCGATCGGTAGGGCCGCCCCGTCAGTCATGACGTAGGCGATGCGGACCTTCGGATCGATCGCTTTTGCCGTCGCGCACACGGGGGCAAGCTGGCTGTGCAGGCCGCCCGTTATCACGACCGAGCCGCCCAGAGATTCAACACCTTTCAGCTCGCGATGGTGCGGGTTCTCCTGCGCCTCGACGGGATTGACGGCCATCTGCACCGGGGTGTAGCGCAGCTTGATGATTCTGCCGTCCTCGTCCTCCTCGACGACGCGGTGGCGCAGATTCGCCACCACGAAGTCGACGCCGCCCGTGCCCAGTTCGAGCTCTACCGCGACGGTGTTGAGGACGACCCGATCCCCCACAGCAGCCGGCCCGGAAAGCCGATCGAAGTTCCACGCGCGTCTCATGACGCCGTCCACGTCGATTCCAAGGAGAGCGGCCCCCTCGCGCTCTTCGAGCAACTCGACCACTCTGCCCTGCGCACGAACCTTCATGCCTGCTTCTCCGCCGGTTGTCGCGGCGCGATCCTCACGATCTCCACAAGATAGTCGACACTCGTGGCCATATCCGAGATGTGCACCTGTTCTTCTATCGCGTGAGCGTTGTTGTACCCGACCGAAAGCACCAGGGCCGGCACGCCGTTGGCGTTGAATATGTTCGCGTCGCTTCCGCCGCCCGCAAGTCTGAAGTGAGGCGTCAGCCCGACCGCCATCAATCCGTCCTGGGCTAGCCTGGCCGCGGGGTGATCCTTGTCAAAGCGGAACCCGTCGAATTCCCGCCTCGTCTCTACCTCAACTCGAATGCTCTCCGACTCGACCGACCTCAAGGTGGCCGACATCGCCTCGACCTGGTCGCGGAGTCTCTCTTCGCTCAGACTCCGCACCTCGCCTTTGATCTCTACGCGGTCCGGGATGATGTTTCGCTCTCGGCCTCCATGAATCATTCCGATGTTGGCCGTGGTCTCTTGGTCGATTCTGCCGACGGCGGTGCGGGCGATGGCATGCGCGGCGGCACTCAGCGCGTTGGCGCCCGCCTCCGGCTCCACTCCCTAGTGGGCCGCCCTTCCCAGAAAGACCGCCGTCACCGAGTCGTAGTACGGCGCCCCCACGATCACCTCTCCCGGCAGACCCTCCGCATCGAGCACGTAAGCGTAATCCGGGTGCGGCACGATAGACCAGTCCAGGCTACGGGCGCCCAGGAGACCTTTCTCCTCAGCCACGGTAAAGAGCACGTCGATCGGCCCGTGTGCGACATCGCTGTCCACTATCTTCTCAATCACCTCGATCAGCACCGCGATCCCTGCCTTGTCGTCGGCGCCCAGCACGGTCTCTCCTTCGCTGGTGATCACGTCTCCGTCCACCTTCGGCCGGACGCCCCGACACGGCTCGACGGTGTCCAGATGCGCGGCAAAGAGAATCGTGGGCCCGGAGAGATCTCCGCCCAGTTGGCAAAGGAGATTGTCTGTGTTGGCGCCGGTCTTCGAGCCGGAGCCGTCGCGTCGCGCGGAGAGGCCCAAGCTTGCCAACCGCGTCCCCACGTATTCGGCGACCTCTCGTTCTTCGAAGCTCGGGCTGTCGATTCGGACGAGTTCGAGGAAGGTCGAGAGCAGACGCGATGTGTCATCCACGGACGGCCTCCTCTCCCCGTGCTATCCTGACGGCTTTCGCTTCACCGCGGCGCCGATGAAGTCTCTGAAGAGCGGGTGAGGTCTCGTGGGTCGCGACTTGAATTCCGGGTGGAACTGGGCCGCGACGTACCAGGGGTGGTCGGCAAGCTCGACGATCTCAACGAGCGTCTCATCGGGGGAGATTCCTGACGTGATGAGGCCTCCTTCGATGAGCTTGTCGCGAGTCGCGTTGTTGACCTCGTAGCGATGCCGGTGGCGTTCGTAGATCAGCCCCGTCTCGTAGGCCGCGAAGGCTCGGGTCCCCGTCTCCAACTTGCACGGATATAGACCGAGGCGCATCGTACCCCCCATGTCCTCGATCTCCTGCTGTTCACGCATCAGATCGATCACCGGATACGGCGTGTCCTCGTCGAACTCGGAGCTGTTCGCGTCGGCCAGTCCCACGACGTTCCGCGCGAATTCGATGACCGCGCACTGCATGCCCAGACATATCCCCAGAAGCGGCACACGCTTCTCCCGCGCGTACCGGCAGGAGGCGATCTTTCCCTCTATCCCGCGGATGCCGAATCCGCCCGGAACCAGAATTCCGTCGGCCGGCCCCAGCTCCCTCGCCATCTCCTCCGGAGGCAGGCTCTCAGAGTCAACCCATCTGAGATTGATGTTCCGATCGTGGAAGATGCCGGCATGTTTCAGGGCCTCAACGACGGAGAGATAGGCATCGGGCAACTGCACGTACTTGCCGACGAGCGCGATATCCACGGACTCGGAGACCTTCGCCATCTTCTCGGTGAACGCCGTCCAGTCGCTCATGTCGGCGCCGTCTTTGTCCAGTCCGAGCGCCTCCACGACAATGCCGTCGAGCCCTTCGCGCTGCAGATTCAGCGGCACCTCGTAGATGTTGTCGACATCTATGGCCGTGATGACGGCGCCGGGTTCGACGTCGCAGAAGAGCGCGATCTTGCGTTTGACCGCCTCGTCTAGGATTCGGTCGCATCGGCAGACGATGGCGTCGGGCTGGATTCCGATGGAGCGCAGCTCCTTCACTGAGTGCTGCGTCGGTTTCGTCTTGACCTCGGCCGACGCCCCGATGTAGGGCACGAGACTGACGTGGATATAGAAGACGTTCTCCGGGCCGGCGTCCTTCTTCAGCTGCCGGATTGCCTCCAGGAACGGCAGAGACTCGATGTCGCCGACGGTGCCGCCGACCTCCGTGATCGTGACATCCGAGCCCTCCGCCTCCGCCAGACGCGTGATTCGCGCCTTGATCTCGTTCGTCACGTGAGGGATGACCTGAACGGTGCCGCCCAAGAAGTCGCCTCGGCGCTCCTGCGTGATGATAGACCAGTAGATCGAGCCTGCGGTCACGTTGGAGTCGCGGTGGAGGTTCTCGTCGATGAAACGTTCGTAGTGCCCAAGGTCGAGATCGGTCTCGGCGCCGTCGTCAGTAACGAAGACTTCGCCGTGCTGGAACGGGCTCATCGTGCCGGGGTCGACGTTCAGGTAGGGGTCGAGCTTCTGGATCGTGACCTTGTATCCTCGACACTTGAGGAGTCTACCCAGCGAGGCGGCGGTGATGCCCTTTCCCAGCGATGATACGACTCCTCCAGTAACGAAGATATGTTTGGCCATCAGCCTTTCCTCGTACCCCCCATCGGTTCCAGTCGCGACCTCCTGCCGAGTTCGTCCAGCCATTTCAGGACCGGTACTCCCTCGATTGCCGCCGAGAAGGACCACTTCTCCGACGCAATCGTCGCCGCAGCCAGGACCACCAGGATGCCCAGCTGCGCGGGCCAGCTAAAGTTAATCACAAACGTCAGGCCAATCAAACCCCCCAAAACGTTCGATCCGGTGTCGCCTATCATCCCGGCTTCCCGCAGGTCCAGAAGGAGAAGTACAAGAACCGGCGGCACGATCGCCGCCCATATTCTCCAGGAACCCGCGCCCACGGAGAAGGCGAAACCGACGCTCGCCGCCGCGATGAAGACCTTCAATGCCCGCCCGGGGCGCGTGTCCAGAAGATTGAAGAAGTTGGCGGCCACGGCTATCAGGAGCGCTCCCAGCACGGCCGGCGCCCCCTCCATCCCCAATCGCAACGCCGCCCAGAAGCCGAGCAGCGGCCCGATCACGGCCTTGACCGAACCCGTGGTGAGGCGTCCCTGGCGCAGCGCCGCCAGATGGCCTGCGAGTCCCCCCACAGACCGGTCCCCCAGGGCGTCGTCGACGATCCCCATCAGCGCGAAACCCCAGGCAACGCCCACAAAGACGGCGGGATCCACGCCGGCCGGGTGCGCCAGCCCCAGGGTCGTGAGGAGTCCGGCCGATATCGCGATCGGCAGCACTACTCCGAGCGGCCGGACGACCGGCCAACCACGGTAGTTCTCCACGAACAGGTGAAGACGTCTAAAGAGCGGGACGAGGAAGAAGGCGAGCATGCTCGCCAGCGAGCTTGCCGCCACTACCTTCGCGACCACAGCGGCACGCCACACTAGGCGACCACCTTGTCCGAGTCGAGGAGGCACCACCGGCGACGTCGAATCCATCGCGACATGAGGATCGATCGCCGAACGCGCGCCCAGACGTGCGAGCAGACGAATTCACGCAAATTCCACGAGCTGAAGCGGCTCACGGCACCCCCGAATGGTGTAAGATGCTGCCATTGTATACCTGTTCCGCGCGGCGCG